>QKJM01000825.1 GCA_003249315.1 Archangium sp. | reverse complement strand
CAAGATGGCGCCCTCAAGGCCTTCGCCGTCATGCACACCCTGGGACTCGTCACCCTCCGCCCCGCCGCGGCGCCGACGGACGAAGTCCCAGGCGAGCTGGACGTGCGTCGGCTCGAGGCCAAGTACGAGGAGGTTCAGGAGGCGGACTACTTCACCATGCTCGGCCTGGCGCGCTCCGCGGGGAGCGAGGAGGTGAAGCGCGCCTACTCGCTGCTGTCCTCCGAGTTCCATCCCCTGCGCTTCGCGGGGCACCCGGACGTGGCGCTCGAGCACCGGGCCCAGCAGGTCTCCAATGCTCTCCTCGAGGCCGCGCGGGCCCTCTCCGACGACCGGCTGCGCGAGGAGTACGCCCGCAGCCTGCTGGACTGAGTCGCGGCGGCCCTACTTCGGCGCGACGCGGAAGGCGTTGGACTGCACGGTGATGTCGCCGATGCGCACTGTGAGCTGCACGTTGCCACCGGGCTTGTCGATGACGATCTCCTCCGTCCGCGTCCCTCCCTGGAAGGGGCCGCTGATGTTGGGGATCAGGCGTCCCTTGGTGCTGGTGAGTTGCACCTGTCCATTGAATTGGGCCGCCTCCGGGCCCTCCGCCTGCAGCGTCACCAGGAAGGGCTCGTTGCTGACCTGATCCGGGATGGGAGCGATCTGGAATCCGACGACGGACTCCTGCAGGTCTCCGCTGTTCGTCAGCTTCGGGGGGACCGGGAGCACCTTGAGGCCCTCCTTGCGCACGGCCTCGCCCCCGTTCGGTATCTTCACCCGGACGTCCTTCTCTCCCTCTGGCAGTCCAGCCGGCACGGTCACTCGGAGAGAGCCGTCCTCCTCCACGCCCTCCACGGCCACCTCGCGCTCGTCGATGCGCAGCGTCGGCGGCACCAGCAGCTTCGCGTTCCTCGTGCCGTAGTCGATCTCCACCGACAGCGGCACGTCCAGCCGGATCTCCACCTGGGCCGCCTCTCCGCTCACCACCTCCTCGGGTTCGATCGAGACGATCTGAGGTGTGGGCGACTCGGGCTCGCAGCCACAGAGCGCCACCAGGGATAACAGGGCGGTCTTGCGGAGCATGGGCAACCTCTCTTGCTTCCGAACCGGGAAAATCCGGCTGCCGACAGTCTGCCTCTCTCCTCTCTCTGTTGAAAGTCGATCGCCGCCTCTTTCACGCTCTTTTCAGGGCGAGCGCCTGGCTGCTCGGAAAGTTGCAATGGAGGTGCAGGGTGGCATCCGCGCGGGTTGCCCCTCCGCGCGGGTGAGGTTAAGAGGGGCGGCATGGTTCGTGAAATCCTCATCTGGCCTGATCCCATTCTCAAGCAGAAGGCCAGGCCGGTAGCCCAGGTGGATGACACCCTCCGCACCCTGATCCAGGACATGTTCGAGACCATGTACTCGGCCGAGGGAGTGGGGCTGGCCGCTCCCCAGGTAGGCGTGTTGCAGCGGGTGATCGTCCTGGACACCCGGCCGCGCCAGCCCGAGTCCAAGCCCCTGGCGATGATCAACCCGGAGATCATCGCCATGGAGGGGAAGACCGTCTACGCGGAGGGCTGCCTCTCCATCCCCGGCGAGTCCGAGGACGTGGAGCGCGCCGAGGTGGTGACGGTGAAGTACCTGGACCCGGAGGGCCAGGAGCAGACGCTGCGCTGTGACGGGCTGCTGGCGATCGCCGTGCAGCACGAGTCGGACCACCTGGACGGCATCGTCTTCGTGGAGCACATCTCCGGCCTCAAGCGCGAGCTCATCCGCAAGAGGATGAAGCGCCTCAAGGCGTCTCGCGAGCAGCGCGCGGCGCTCTAGTCCGCACGCCTCGCTGGGGGCAGAGCTCCGCCACCGGGCAGCGCTCGCACGCGGGCGCCCGGGCGAAGCAGGCCCTCCGTCCGTGCCACACCAGGAGCTGGTGCCCCTGCTTCCACCGCTCGGGTGGCAGCAGGGCGCGCATGTCCTCCTCCACCTTGTCCGGCTCCTCGTGGCGGGTGAAGCCCAGCCGCCAGGCCAGGCGCTTGACGTGGGTGTCCACGGGGAAGGCGTAGTCACCTCCCTCCAGGTGCATGGACACCACGCCCGCCGTCTTGTGGCCTACTCCCGGCAACTGCTCCAGCAGGGCCCGCGAGTGAGGCACCTCGCCTCCATGCTCGGCCACCAGCGCGCGCGCCGCCGCCACCAGGTTCCTCGCCTTGGCGCGGTACAGGCCGCACGACTGGATGAACGGGGCGACCTCCTCCTCGCTCGACTCGGCGTACGTACGCGCGTCCGGGAAGCGCCGGAAGAGAGCGGGCGTCACCAGGTTCACCCGCTTGTCCGTACACTGGGCGGAGAGGATGACCGCCACCAACAGCTCCAGCGGCGTGCGATAGTCCAGCTCGATGTGGGCGTCCGGCATGGCTTGCTCCAGCCGGTCCATGACCTCAGACGCCCGCTGCTTCTTGTCCGCCTTCGTCTCGCGTGCCACCCGAATCGCTGTACGACAGACTGACCTCTGAAGTAAAGGGGTTTCCACTACCTTCCAGGACTCCCGAATGAAGCCTCTCGACTTTCGCTCCGACACCGTGACGAAGCCCACCCCCGCCATGCGCCGCGCCATGGCCGAGGCCGAGGTGGGGGACGACATCTATGGGGAGGATTCCACCGTGCGCCGGCTGGAGGAGCGGGTGGCGGAGCTGCTGGGCCTGGAGGCCGCCCTCTTCGTGCCCTCGGGGACGCAGGCCAACCAGATCGCCATCGGTCTGCACTGCCGCTCGGGTGACGAGGTGCTGGCCGAGGCGGGCAGCCACATCTTCCACTACGAGAGCGGAGGGGTGTCGGGGCTGTGGGGCGTGCAGCCCGCCCCCCTGCCTGGAGAGCGAGGGTTGCTGGTCCCCGAGCAGGTGACGGCGGCGGTGCGCAAGGACTTCATCAGCCCGTGCTCGAGGCTGTTGTCGCTGGAGAATACCCACAACCGGGGCGGGGGAAAGGTGTGGCCGCTGGAGCGCTTCCGCGCGGTGGTGGCGGCGGGCCGGGAGGCGGGGCTGGCGATACACCTGGATGGGGCGCGGCTCTTCAACGCCGCGGTGGCCTCGGGCGTGCCGGCCTCCTCGTGGGCCTCCCTCACCGACACCACCGCCGTGTGCTTCTCCAAGGGCCTGGGTGCCCCGGTAGGCTCGGCCATCGCCGGCTCGGCGGCGCACATCCGCGAGGCGCGCCGGCTGCGCAAGCGGCTGGGAGGGGCCATGCGGCAGTCGGGCATCATCGCCGCGGGCGCGCTCCATGCGCTGGAGCACCACCTGGAGCGGCTGGCGGAGGACCATGCCCACGCGCGGCGGCTGGCCGAGGGCCTGGCCGAGCTTCCGGGCGTGACGGTGGACCCGTCCCAGGTGGAGACGAACATGGTGGCGGCGGACTTCCCCCTGCCCGCGGGAGAGATGGTGGCGCGGCTGGAGGCCCTGGGCATCCTCGCCGGCCCCTCCGGCGCCGGGCCTCGCTCCGTGCGCCTGGTGACCCATCTGGATGTGTCCGCCGAGGATGTCGACGAGGCGCTGGTCCGCATCCGCCGGTCGTTGGCTGGCTGAGCCGGGAGGTCTGCGGTAGGGTGGTGACGTCTTGAGTCGTCTCGCCGCCCTCTTCCTTCTGCTCCTCTCCGCGTGTGCGGCTCCGCGCGCGCGGCAGAAGATGAGCTTCGACGAGCTGTACAGCGGGTCGGAGACGTCCCTCTCCGATGCGCAGGCCCCTGCCGTGCGCGAGGCCAGGCCCGCCCCGAGGCAGCGCCGGAAGAAGCAGGTGCGGCCTTCGACGCGGCCTCCAGACTCGCTGGAGCTGCGCTCCGCGCTCATCGCTTTCTCCCTCCGGGCCCGGGAGGTGCGCCAGGACGCGGCGCAAGGCAGCGCCATGCCGGAAGCACAGGTGGAGAACTGGTGGGAGCTGACGGCTCTCCTGGACGTCTTCCTGCGCCAGCCCGTGCGGAAGATGACTTCGCTGGACGTGGAGCGCGCCCAGGTGACGTTGGAGGCCGAGCTGGAGGACGACGCGCGCGTCTACGGCGACATGCCCGCCGAGCTCGCCGACGCGGTGCTGGCCCGGGTGGATCGGCTCGCCGGGCGCATGGCGGAGCTGCGCCAGCTCCAGCTCCAGCCCTCGAAGCTGCTCCCGCGCTTCGCCTGGCCGGTGGAGCCGGTCATCATCACCAGCGTCTTCGGTAGCAGGCGCCACCCCATCACCCGGCGCGAGAGGAACCACCTGGGGTTGGACCTCGCCGCTCGCGAGGGGCAGATCGTGTCGGCCTCCGCCGTGGGAGTGGTGCTGCGCGCGGGCTGGAATGGCGACCATGGCCTGCAGGTGGTGGTGGAGCACGAGGGGGACGTCCTCACCCGCTACAGCCACCTGTCGCAGGTGCTGGTGGGCCCCGGCGAGCGGGTGGAGCAGGGAGACGTACTGGGCCTGGCCGGCAAGACGGGTCTATCCACCGGGGTGCATCTGCACTTCGAGCTGTGGCGCGACGGCAGGCCGATGGATCCGCTCGATGAGCTGGGCCCCACGGAGTCCGGGAAGGAGCCCGTCTTCGTGCGGGGTGCCGCACGCAAGCGGGCCCTGGAAAAGCGAAAGGGGCGCCGTCCCACCGGACGACGCCCCCGCTGAGGGAGTGGGCTGGAACCCGGCGGACTACAGCGAGTTCTTCAGCTCCTTGGCCGGCCGGAAGCCCACCGTCTTCGAGGCCTTGAGCTTCATCATCTCGTTGGTCTGCGGGTTGCGGATCTTCCGCGCCTTGCGCGAGCGGACGGACCAGGTGCCGAAGCCCGGGTAGCTGAAGCGCTGGTCCCGCTTCACCGCCTTGCCGATGTTGGCGAAGACGATGTCGAGAATCTCCGCCGCCGACTTCTTCGTCAGCCGCGACTGCGCCGCCACCACCTCCACGAGCTCTGCCTTGGTCATCCGCTCCTCCGACTTGCGTTGAATTGCGAAAGCCGGGGGGTGGTAACAAATCGCTCTTTTGTCTGTCAATGCTGGCAACGGCTCCGAGGCCGGTAGATCGGCCTTCGCACGCGATGAGAGGAAATTTTGACGCGCGCGCGGGCTCCCGTAGATGAAGAGGGAACGTCGGGCGTCAGGGAATCCTCGCCGCGTGATTGCTCGCGGGAGGGTGTGTCGTTGTGATCGATTGAAATGGTTTTTCTTTGTCATTTCGATCACTTGGACACGGCGCGCTGATCCGCGCGAGCGCTCCGGGCCGGCAGGTACTAGGGTGGGGGCGCGCATGCTCCACCGCCTGATGATGATCGCCTGTCTGGGGCTTCCGGCCCTGGGGAGGCCGGCTCCGCAGATCCTCCCTCCGAGCTCCGCGAGGGTGGCGGAGGTGTGGGTGGATGGGGGCCGTGGGGAGGGTGGGGACGGCTCGCGGGAGAGGCCCTTCTCCTCCCTGGCCCCGGTGCTGGCCCGGGGCGAGGCAGAGAGCGCTCCGCTCCGGGTGTACCTGGCCCCGGGGCGTTATCGAGGCTCCTTCGTGCTGCCCGCCGGGCTCGAGCTGGTGGGAGGAGGGGAGGCCACGGTGCTGCAGGGGGTGGGGGAGGAGGTGGTGGTGCGGGCGGCGGGAGGCGTCACCCTGAGGCGATTGGGGCTGGAAGGAGGCGGAGGAGGGCTGAAGGCGGGTGGGCCGGTGGAACTGGAGTCGGTGCGCTTCAGCGGGCGGCCCGGCCGGGGGACGGGCCTCTTCGTCCGGGGAGGGGAGCTGCGGCTCGAGGATGTCACCCTCTCCGGATTCGAGTACGGCCTGCAGGCCCTGGAGGCCACGGTGGAGGCGCGGGGATTCGCCTCGGTGGACGCCGCGCGGGCGGGCGTGGTGCTGCTCGGCTCTCGCGGGCGGTTCGCGGAGGCGCGGGTGCTGGGCAGCGGCAGCCATGGCGGCTTCCTGCTGCTGGGCTCGGAGGTGGTGCTGCGAGACGTGAGGGTGGATGGGGCGGACGCGTACGGGATTGCCGCCACGCGCGGGCGGCTGCGGGTGGAGGGCGCCATCATCACCCGGTTGACGTCGCGCGAGCGCGACTCGGGAGACGGGCTGCACCTGCGCGACGTGGAGGTGGAGGTGGAGGGTCTGGTGGTGCGGGATGTGGTTGGCGTGGGGGTGCTGGGCGCGCAGGGCTCGCGGGTGACGCTGCGCGACGTGTCCCTGGAGGCGTGCCAGGAGGGAGGGGTGGTGGCGGAGACGCTGGGAGAGGTGTCGGCCGAGGGACTGGCGGTGCGCGGCTCCAGCGGGCCCGCGCTGCTGGCCCAGGAGGGGGGCGTGCTGAAGGTGGATGTGCTCTCGGTGCGCGACAACGCCGCGGGGCTCGTATGGGCGGACTGTCGGGAGGGCACCGAGGTCCACCTGGAGCGGGTGCGGGAGAAGGAGGCCTCCGGGGAGCGGTTGGCTCCCTGTGTGCTCAGGTCTGAGTGAAGTCTCCCTGGTCCGGCGGGGAGGGACGCTGCCGGGTGGCGTGCTCCTCCAGCCAGGTGCGTATCGTGGGGTACACCTCCAGCGGCGCTCCCGTGCCGAAGAGCAGGTCGCCGTGGCCGTAGTCCATCTTGTCCCCTCGCTCGCAGCCGAAGACGTGCAGCGACTTGTCCGGAGAGCCGAGCAGCGCGTGCTGCGCCCGCAGGTTCCCTGGCGGCGCCAGCCGGTCCACGCTCCCCCCCAGCACCAGCACCGGCAGCGACAGCTTCGCCATCCCCGCCCGCCAGTCCTCGCGCCCGTCGAAGGAGCGGAACGCGTCGTGCTTCATCCAGTCCCGGAGCTGCGCCAGCACGTCGTGGCTCATCGACGACATCATGTTCGCGTACACCTTCCGTTGAATGGGCGGGAGGATGTGCAGCGGGTTCACGATGACGTCCGAGAGGGGGAGGGTGGCGTAGCCGAGAAAGGGCGCCAGGGTGACGCTCAGCCACTCGTTGTGGAAGGCGCGGGGCCAGGCCAGCATGACGCCCAGCGTCATCACCTGGTGCATGAACGGAGCCGCCCCGAAGAAGACGGGAGAACCCAGCGCGCTCAGCCCCGCGAGCTTCGCTCCGTACGGCCCCTGGGCGACCGCGTAGCCCACCAGACCGCCGAGCGAGTGTCCGAGCCAGAAGACGCGTCGGGCCCCCGTCCGGGCCAGCGCCAGCTCGATGAGCGCGGGCGCGTCGAGGTGTACCAGGTCGTCCACGGTGACGTGGGACCAGCGGCGTCCCCGCGGAGGGTGGCGCGAGTGGCCGATGCCCCGCCACTCGACGGTGAAGCAGTCGAAGCCCGCCTCGGACAGGTAGTGGGCGAGGGAGTAGGGGGGCTCGAAATCGAAGGTGCAGCGGTTGGCGGCCAGCCCGTGACACAGCAGCACCGGCTCCTCGAAGCGCCGGTGGGGGGCGCGCCGCACGTGTACGGCCAGCTCCCAGCCGTCTCGGCAGCGGGCCCGCAGCAACTCGGGGCGGGGCATGCGCGGGCGGTACCACCAGCGGACCCCCAGCACCCACAGCACGTTCAGCAGGGCGGCGACCAGCACCCCCACCAGCACCCACCGTGTCCACTCTACCGCGTCCATCGGTCCTCCCCGGAAGGCCGGGAAAATAAAACCCTGCTATGCTCCGTTCCTCGGCTCGTTACGGCGCGGTGGATCGCCGGAATCAGGAGGCAGGAGAACGATGAGACTACGCAAGTTGCTGTTCGTCCTGCCCAACCTGTTCACCGTCACCTCCATCTTCTGTGGCTTCTACGCCATCAGCCTGTGTGCGGGGGAGGCGGGGCCGGTGCAGCTCTACCAGGCGGCCCTGGCCATCTTCTTCGCCATGTTCTTCGACGGGTTCGATGGTCGGGTGGCGCGCCTGACGAGGACGCAGAGCGACTTCGGGATGGAGCTCGACAGCCTGGCGGACGTGATGTCCTTCGGGATTGCCCCCTCCCTGCTGGTCTACAAGTGGGCGCTGCAGCCGCTGGGTTTCGTGGGGCTGTTCCTCTCCTTCTGCTTCGCCGCCTGCGGTGCGCTGCGGCTGGCCCGCTTCAACGTGCTCGCCCGTCGCAACCCCCACGGCGGAGGGGGACGCTTCTTCGTCGGCCTTCCCATTCCGCTGGCCGCCGGGGTGCTCATCTCCATGGTGATCGCCCACCACGTGGCCCGGGGCGAGCTGCCTGGCGAGGAGGCCCGGATGCCCATCGCCGTGGCGGTGACGGCGCTTTCGTTGCTGATGGTGTCCACTGTCCGCTACCGCACATTCAAGGACGTGCGCCTGTCCAGGCGGTCGGCGGTCGTCCTCATGTTGGTGCTGGCCAGCGGCTACGTCATTGGCACCCGCTTCCACCCGGCCTTCGTGCTGGTGGCCTACTCCTTCGCCTACCTCGTCTTCGGCCTCCTCGAGTCCGCCTTCCTGGTGCGCAACCACCTGGCGGCCCGGAAGCTTCGCCGGGGAGCGGTCGCGACCGTGGCCGTGCTCGAGGAGGATGAGGACGAGGAGCCGGCGGACGAGCAGCACGTCGCCTAGGGGAAGCCAGGGCGTGCCGGGGGCGGCCCATGCCGCTAGGATGCGCCGCCCATGCGCATCGAGTTGCTGTGTACCGGGGACGAGCTCGTCACCGGCCTGACGACGGATACCAACAGCCCCTACCTGGAGGCGCGGCTCTTCGAGCTGGGCCTCAAGGTGGAGAGGGTGGTGGTGGTGGGGGACGTGCGCGAGCGGATTGGTCAGGCTCTGCGGGAGGCCTCCGCGCGCGCGGACGTGGTGGTCGTCTCCGGAGGGCTGGGCCCCACCTCGGATGACTTCACCGCCGAGTGCGCCGCCGAGGCCGCTGGAGTGCCCCTGGTGGAGGATGCGCGAGTGCTGGAGGCCCTGCGCGAGCGCGTCGCCCGACGGGGCCGGGAGCTGACGCCCAACGTGGCCCGGATGGCGCGGGTGCCTCGAGGGGCGGAGGTGGTGCTCAACCCGGTGGGAGCGGCGCCCCTGTTCTTCCTCCGGATGGGCGGCTGCCTGCTCTTCTTCCTGCCGGGTGTGCCCCGTGAGTTCCGCGCGCTGGTGGAAGGGGAGGTGCTCCCTCGCGTGCGGGCGGAGCTGGAGAAGCAGCCAGGCCGCATGTACCGCGCCTTCCGGCTGCTGCGCACGGTGGGTATCCCCGAGTCCGTGCTGGACACGAGGGTGGCTCCGCTGGCCAGGGCGCATCCCCGGGTGGTGTTCGGCTTCCGCACGCATGCTCCGGAGAACCACCTCAAGCTGATGGCTGAGGCGCCTTCCCAGGCTGAGGCGGAGGCGGCCCTGGCCGCCGCGGAGGCCGCCTCCCGGAGGGAACTGGGGATGGCCGTGTATGGCGCGGACGGGGACACCCATGCCGAGGTGCTGGCGAGGCTGCTGACGGAGGCTGGAGCCACGCTGGCGCTCGCGGAGAGCTGTACGGGTGGCCTCATCGCTTCGCAGCTCACCTCGGTGCCGGGGGCGAGCCGCTTCCTGGTGGGCGGCGCCGTCGTCTACACCGAGCAGATGAAGATGACCTGGGCAGGAGTGCCAGCCGAGCTGCTGGCCCGTCATGGCGCCGTATCGCGCCCGGTGGCGGTGGCGCTGGCGGAGGGCGTGCGCGCCGTCTGTCAGACCACCTACGCCCTGTCCGTGACGGGGGTGGCGGGTCCCACCGGCGGGACACCCGAGGACCCGGTGGGCACCGTCTACTGTGCGCTTGCCGCGGAGGGAGCCCCCACCCGCTGCGAGCGTTTCGTCATTTCCGGAGACAGGGACACCGTCCGTCTCTTCGCCGCCTCTCACGCGCTCGAACTGCTGCGCGAGCGCCTGCTGTCGGTGTCCTCCTCATGAGCCGCTCCAAGTCCAAGCGTTCCAGGTCCACCGCCCAGGCTCGCGAGCCGCTTCAAGCGGGCGCCGATGCCCCTGCTTCCGCGTCCGGCCCCTCCGCTCCGGAAGTCGAGGCCCGGCCCTCGGCCCCGCGGGTGGCGGAGGAGCGCCCCGTGGAGGAGACTTCCCCGGGAGGGACGGTGGGGGCGGCGCTGCGCGTGTGGCTCGCGGCGTACCGGGTGGAGGTAGTGCTCTTCCTGGTGGCCTTCGCGGTGCTGGCCAGCTTCAGCTCTCAGCGCTTCCTGCGCCAGAGCGAGGCGCCGCACTTCGTGTACCAGGCGCAGGCGTGGCTGGAGGGGCGGTTGGATCTGGATCCCCAGGTGCTGCCCAACCTGGAGGACTGGGCCTGCGTGCGCGAGGTGGCGGGGGAGAAGGTTCGGTGCGCGGGTCGGCCACTACCGGGGG
>QKJM01000071.1 GCA_003249315.1 Archangium sp. | reverse complement strand
CGAGGCGTGACGGCCAGGGCTCCGGGCCCGGCTCCTCCACCTGGAAGTCCATGCTCGTGTCGGGGTACGCCTGGGGACCGGGGCTGCCCCCCACATCCGGGTGGAGCGCGAGCGTGCCTCGCATGGGCGACCGGGAGGTGCGCAGCCGCACGTCCACGCCCGCCAGCGGCCTCTGGCCGAGCCCTGGGAAGCCTTGCGCGGCCGAATGTCCCGGGGCGCAGAGCCAGGCGAGGGCCGAGCCCTCCTCCGGCCCGGGCTCCAGCAGGATGCGCTCTGTGGCCAGCTCGGGGACGAGCGTGAAGCGCACCTCCTCCAGCTTCACGCTGGTGCCCACGGTCACCCGCCCCACCGCCTCCTCGCGCCAGGAGAGCGGCAGCAGGGGCTCTTCCCCATCCAACCGGGTGAAGACGGTGGTGGTGGTGAAGCGGGCGGACTCCAGCTTCACCGTTCCTCGCATCCCCGCTTCGAGCACCAGGGGGATGTCCACGGCGGTGCCGTCACCCGGCAGCTCGCGGGCGAGCGCCTCGCGCAGCTCGTGAGTGAGGGTGGCGGGCCGTTCAGGCAGCAGGCGTCCCCGCTGCTCGAAACAGGGCGCCTGCTTCCCTACGCGCAGCGAGAGGTCCGACGGCTGGCGGGCCAACTCCACCGAGAGCGCGGACAGCCGCGTGGAGGAGGGGACGAGCGTACCGGTCTCGCTTCGCGCCGGCTCCAGCATCAGCCGGCTGGCCACCAGGTCCGGCAGCGACAGCTTCCCGCCGAGCTCCACCGTCTGCGCCTGGAGTGGAGGGAACCACACGCCTCCGTCCGATACCTTCAGCCGCACCAGCTTCGACACCGCTCCCGTGTCCTCCGTCGCGCTGATTCCCACCAGCGTGCGGGGCTCGCCCCAGTCCGCGGTGAGCCACGTCAGGTCCTTGCCCTTCTCCGCCTTCCATCCCTGGCTCAGCGCCCCCAGGTTGGTGGTGACGGAGAGGCTGCCCGGAGCGGAGCGCTGCTCCACGCCCGGGGGGGCCGCGAGCTTCAGCTCCACTTCGGAGAGCTCGAGGTGCGCAGGGGCCACCGCCGGCACCCGCAGCGTGAGCGCGAGGCCGCCGGCGGGTATCTCCAGCTCCTTTCCGACGGCCTCCTCGCCGGTGGCTGTCCGCAGCTCGAGGGTGCTCATGGACTCCCGTCATCCGCGGGGCGGACGGTCTTCTCCTGCTTGGGGACCTCCACCTGGACCCGCTCGATGTCCGCTCGCACGGCCTTGACCTCCCAGTAGAAGGCCTGCGAGGGGTTGTGGGTGTCGATGGCCTTCACCGTGAAGCGCCCTCCCTCCACCGCGGAGGCGGCCAGCAGGGACACCGGCTCCTTCCCCTCCAGCTTCGGGGTGAGCTGCACCGTCCGTCCCTCCGGTCGCACCAGGGCCTCGAAGTAGTCCGGCAGCACCACCGTGGCCACTCCGTCGAGGAGCCGTGCCTCGCCCCGGTAGTAGACGGCGGCCTCGGGGCCCTCGAGCGAGCAGTGCTCGAGGTACTTGCGCTCTGGCGCCAGCGGGTGGTCGATGCGGAAGAACTTGCTGGTCGAGATGACCCGGCCCTTGGGAATTCTCAAGTCCCCCGTGGGAATCTCCACGTGGCCGCTGGTCCGATGGATGATGAGCCGGTAGGACTGGAAGTCGCCGAACCAGAAGTTCTCGTTGTTCGCGTCCGTCCCGACGCCCATGTCCCACAGCAGCTTCCCCTTGCGCTCGAACTGCTGCACCACGCGGTTGCCGCCGGTCGACAGCTTCATGGCGAGCTCCCCCGGCGTGGAGATGTGCAGCGGGGCACCTGGCTCCAGCGCGCCGATGCCGACGTTGCCGTTCTCCATGCAGGTGAGGACCGTGTTGCCGTTCCAGTCCCGGACACCTCCATGGAGATTGGCGTTGGTGCTGAAGCCGATATCCAGGAAGCGCGCGTTCCGGCCGGCGGTGCCGATGGACCAGCCCTTGAAGGTCCTGCGGCTGTCATCGTTGTAGGCGCTCAGGCGGATGGTCGGTCCGTGATTCGTGTTGTTGGCCGAGCTGAACATCACCAGGTCCGGGTAGTTGCCGGTGATGGCCAGCCCGGGTCTGCTGGGGTGGTCGACGAGCGTGCCCGTGATGTCCCCCTCCTGGAGGTGCAGGCGCTTCTTCGGGTCGTCCGTGCCGATGCCGACGTTGCCTCGACCCTCGATGCTCATCAGCGTCGTGCCCGCGGCAGCGCTGAGGAAGAGGAAGCGCGCGTTCGGGTTGCCGAGGTGGAGGCGGAACTGACCGCTCTGGATACCGAGTCCGTAGGGGGCGCTGGGGTGGTCGTACAGAGCCAGCTTGGTGTTGTCCAGGTCCGTCCCCAGCGACAGCTTGGCGGGGAGGTTGGCCTGGGCGCTGCCGATACCGAGGGAGGCGACGCGGAGGGTTTTCTGGACGGAGAGGTCGCCTGTCACGGTGCCACCCGCGCGGTCCAGCTTCTGCGTGTCCAGCACCTTGAGCTGGCCTTCGAGACCGGTGAGCTGGTTGGAGAGCGTCTTCAGTCGGCCGTCGAGCTCATTGGCGCGATTGATGAGGTTGGTGATCTCCGTCGTCAGCTCCTTGCCCCGCACCTTGAGCGATTCACTCACCCCGAGGGCGGTGAGCTGCACCTTGGCGCTGGGATCTATCCGCGTGCCGTCGATGGCGTTGGGCTGGATGCCCTCGCGCGGGATGGGGGCTCCGTCGCCGCCACCCGTGTGCTTGTGGCCGCGTAGCTCCTCGCGGGTCCGGACCTGGATTTCGTTCCAGTCACCGCTGCGGATGATGTCGTTGGGAAACTTCGGAATGAACGGGTCGGGGCGAGCCATCTAGAACGAGACCTCCCAGGACAGCGTCATCTCCATGTTGGCGCTCTTGTTGACCACCGGGAAGACGACCCGGTTGTAGAGGACCGGCTCGCGGCCACTCACTTCAATCTGGATGCCGGCCTCCTCGAGGGCCTGGGCCTCACCGCCGCCCGAGGCCCGGAGGGTGGCCGTTACCGTGGCCACCGTGTCCGTCACCGAGACGGTGGCCTGGGCCCTGTCCACCTGGTCCTCCAGGGCCTTGTCCGAGCGCGCCGGCTCCGCCGTCTTGCCGTCGGGCCCCTTGCGACCTCGACCCACCGCGATGAACAACCTCGGCGCGGCCTGGATGATGCCGGTGAAGAGGCGAGCCACCATGCTCCGTCCCTCATCGGTGATTTCGTTGTCCACCACGCGCCGGTCCACCTCCCGGCCCTGCTCGTCACGGAGCACCAGCGTCAGGCGTCCGCTCATCCCCTGCCTCTCGGTTGCGGCCATGCCTCTCACTCCTCCCCTGTGTCTGGCGCCAGATGAGACCAGTCCAGGCGCGTCACGTCGAAGATGCCTTGCATGGAGAAGCGCTCCTCGGCGAGCGGTTGCTTCTCCTCGTGGCGGGCGTCCACCCTCACCGCGAGCGAGTCCCGGGCTCGGGCTTCCTCCCGCTGCTGGATGCCCAGCCGCGCCTCCCAGCCCAGCTCCTCGAGCGGGTGCTCTTCCTTGCGAGGTGGCGCCGGGAAGTCCACTGCCACCCGGATGCCGGCGGCACGCGCTCGCTCCACGGTGCGGCGGACCAGCTCCTTGACGGCGCCGGACTCCTCTTGCCCGCGCGCTGGCATCATGGGGATGCGCAGGCGGAAGCTCGCTGGTGGCCGGGTCCACCACTCCAGCGTCAGCTCCACCCGGCCCGCGGTGGTCTGCTCCGGCGCCTCCGGCTCCAGCCGGCGAACCAGCTCCGCGTCCGCCAGCGCCCGGATGTCCCGCTTCGCATAGCCGCGGTAGACCCAGGTGCCGAGGCCAGGCTCGATGAGCGGGGTGAGCACGCTCTCGTCCAGCAGGGCGAAGCGCGCCCCGGTGCTCTCGGGGGACTCGTTGCCGGCGAAGCGGTCCACGTCGAAGCGGGCGCCGCCGTGCAGGTAGAAGATGCGATCCGACACGTCCTCGAGCTGGCCGTCGAGACGGGAGACGAAGGCGCGGCCAGTGGGCTGGGTGAGGCGCTGGAGGGCGGGGCCCTCGGGAGCGTAGCCCTCGAAGGGGGCGGTGTCGGCGGCGTCCCGGCGGGGGCGGAGGGTGAGGACTTCGCCCTCCTTCAGCTCCCCGGCGAAGAGGGTGGCGCCATTGCTGCGGGTGTTGCGCAGCATGGGGAAGTGCAGTGGCTCGAGCGCCCGCAGCATCACCACCGGCCTGTCGGCGGCGAGGCTCGGGTTGTCCACCTGGAAGGTGTCGTCGTGGCCCAGGCCCGCGAGTACGAGGCTGCGCGCGGTGACGGGGTTGTCCGTGAGGAGCAGCCGCGCCTGGATGGGGCTGGTCCCCGTGTGGGTGGTGAGGTCGGCCAGCCCCTCCTGGGGCGCGTACACGCACGTCTCGCCCGGCGTGGCGCAGCCGGGACAGCCGGCCACCGTGCCCGGGCGCATCCCCAGCCCCAGGGTGGTGTCCGCGGCGGACTCCTTCCCCGAGGGCAGTCGCGCGAGGCGAGGGCACAGCTCCGTGTCCAGCGCCGCGGCGGCCAGCGTCAGCATCGCGCGCACCGTGGTGGTGCCCTGGGTGAGCACCGGGGCGGACTGGCGCAGCCGGCGCCGATAGGGCTCCACGTCCTCCCACGGCTCGCGAGGCAGCTCCAGCACCGCCCCCAGCCGCTCCAGCGGGTGCGGCCCGGAGTCCCATCGGGGTTCTCCCCCGGCGAGCGCCACCCACTTGTCGCGCAGCACGCGGTCGGTGGCCTCGTCCAGCTCCGCCAGTCGTCCGGCGAGCACGTCCACCAGCGTGCCCAGCGCGCTGTCGGGCCGCGTCGCGTAGAGGCGGGGCAGCAACGCCAGCAGTCGCTCGCGTCGTCGCCGCCGCAGGCGGGCCTGCTTGTCCAGGGGCTCGCCGTCAGCCATGGCCCCCACCGCCTCCGGGCACCAGGACGCGGCCCAGCTCCAGCCGCTCCCGTGCCTCCAGCGTCTCCTCGTCCCCCGCCTTCACCAGCTCCAGCACTCGCCCGTCGCGCTCATGCACCACGGAGAAGCGCAGGCTGGTGATGGCCTCGGGGGCGATCTCCTGCTCGACGGAAGCGGACAGTCCCGCATAGGCCAGCACCCGCGGCGTTCCCTGCTCGACGAACTCCTGCTCCAGCCGGGCCAGGTGCGCCCGCAGCGCCTGATCCAGCTTCGCCTCGGCCTGCGGCGCGGTCGGTGCCGCCGGGGCGCTCGTGCGCAACTGCAGCTCCGCGCGCAGCCGCACCTTCGGTCCGGGCGGCTCCAGCTTCAGCAGGAAGGGCTCGGGCTGGCGTTTCCGCAGCTCCACGCCGGCGCGCTCGGTGGTTCCCACCTGGAGGTCTCCGTTGCGCAGCAGGCGCCGGTGCGTCTGCTCCTCCAGCTCGCCCGTGGCGGGGTTCTCCACGAAGGCTCGCAGCAGGCTGCCGGTGGTGCCGGCGGCGGTGCGCCGCGCGTGTACGTCCCGCACGTTGTCATGGCTGGCCAGGAGGTTGCGCACCTTGGACTCGCGGACGCTCTCGCCGGCCTTCAGGCCGCTCAGGTACTGCGTGAGCTGCGCCTGGAGCTCGGACTCGATGGTGCGGCGCTCCGCCTCGTTGCGCTCCTGGTCCAGCTCGAGCGAGGCCTCCACCTGGACCCAGACCCAGGTGACGCCACGCAGGTGGACGCGGATGCCGGCGGGGCGCGTCTCTTCGATGGCGCGCAGGGCGCGTTCGCGCAGGGTGTCGTCGAAGTCCACGTCCCCCACCACCACCTCCACATAGCCCGGCTGGTCCTGGAAGGGCTCCTGCACCTCCACGTGGGAGAGGCCCAGCGAGCGCAGGGCGCGCTGGAGGGACTGGGGCGTGCCGAGGTTGGTGGAGGACAGCCGGTGGCGGGCGCGCTCGCGCAGCTCGTCATCCGTCTCGTCCTGGGCCTGGGGGACGAGCGGGACGCGGTTGGTGACGCCCTCCACGCCGTGCAGGGGGCGGGGCATCACGTCGAGGACGCCGGGGGCGGTGAGGGCGGCGAGCTCGTCGGGGGTGAGGCCCGCGGGAACGGGCTCCACGGAGCGCACGGAGACGGTCGCCTCGGTGCCGCCACGGGGAATGGAGGTGGGCGCGGCCGTCTCCACCGGGGGCACGTCGCGGCCGGCCACCGGGGTGCCCTGGGGAATGGGAATCTGCTCCGGGGCGGGCGTGGCGCGGGTGAAGGTCACCGTGCCCTGGAGGTAGCCACCGCGACGGCGCGAGAGGCCCAGCAGCGCCACCACGTTGTCCAGCGCGGCCCCGTGCGCCGTGTCCAGGTAGCCCAGTTGGTACACCTGGTCGAGCTGCGCGTAGGCCACCGCCAGTTCGCGCGAGAAGGCCTCCGCCAGGGTGCGCACCACGCTGCCCTCGGTGGCGTCGGTGATGGCCACGCGGCCACCCTCTCCCGAGGCCAGGTCCTCGAGCAGTCCGCGGACGATGGACGCGAAGTCCTTCTTGAGGAACGTCTCAGCCAACGTCTATCTCCACCTTCACCTCGAGCGGTGTCCCGGAGAGGGGCCGGACGCCGGCCTCCACCTCCACCACGCCGGGCTGGTCGCGCCGGGGCCACACCTCCACCCGCGTCACCTCGTCCACCCGTGGGTCCTCCTGGAGCGCCCGGCGCACGTAGCGTCGCAGCAGCTCCAGGTTGGGCCCGTCCATCGGCTCGCCGAGCAGCTCGCGCAGGCGGCTGCCATAGCGCGGATGGCCCAGCCCGTTGAGCTCTCCCCGGCCCACCAGCAGTCGCAGCACCAGCGCCTGGGCCAGGTTGTCGCGCCCGTCCACCGTCTCCAGGTCCACCGGCCCCAGCGCCAGGTCGGCGGTGCCGTCCGAGAGGAAGAGGAGGCGCAGGTCCTTCTTCAGCACGTCCGCCATGGCTAGAGGAGCCTCCCCGGCGCCGCGGAGGCGGCTGGCGTGCAGGCGATGCCGGGCGCCACCATCACCTGCTGGGCGAAGAGGGTGAGGCTCGTGGCCACCACCTCGGCGAGGGCGCCGGCCAGGTCCGGGGCGTTCTCCCCCCGCAGGCCGTGCTGCTGCATGAGGCCTTTGACGATGGGCTCGAGCTGCGCCTTGGTGGGCACGGGCATCACATCAACCTCCCCGGCGCGCTGGTGACGAAGCCGGCGATGGGAATGCCCGGGGCCACCATCACCTGGGCGGTGAAGAGCTGGATGCCCTGGGCGAGCGCGCCGGCCATCACCTTGGCGAGGTCGCCCGCGTTCTCCCCCTGGATTCCAGCGGAGGTGAGGGCGGCCTGGGCCAGGGGCTCGAGCTGCGAGGCGTCCGGCCCTCCGGCGGGTGGAGGCAGCAGTTGTCCCGGCCCCGCGGTGCTGCCGCTGCCCGAGGGAGGCGGCGCCGCGGCGGGGATGCCGGGCAGCACCTGGGCCTGGGAGAGCAGCAGCGAGAGGGCGTTGGCCGTCGTCTCGGCGAGGGCCTTGGCGAGGTCGCCCGCGTTCTCTCCTTGAATGCCGGCGGAGGTGAGGGCGGCCTGGGCGAGCGGCTCGAGCTGGCTGGCGGTGGGGGCGGGCATGGTGGCTATCCCTTGGCCTTGACGCTCTTGGAGCCCATGAGGGGGGCTCCGGTGAAATAGCACTTGTGGCTGCCTTCGGTGATGACGCCGCTGCCTCCGGTGCCCAGCTCCACGTTGCCCGAGGCGTCCACGGTGCAGTCCTGGCACTTGAGGTCGACGTTCCCCTTCACCTCCAGCTTCAGGTCCTCCTTGCCGACGAGCTCCACGCTGCCGTCCTTCCGCACGGTGAGCACCGTCTCCCCGGCAGTGACGACGAAGGAGCCCTCGGTGTCCAGGGCGAGGGAGGTGCCTCCGGGGGGAGACTCCACTCGCCACTCATCCTCCTGGTGTACGGGAGGTCGCGCCTGGTCCGAGTACAGCCGCCCCATGACGATGGGGCGGTTGGCATCGCCCCCCACATAGGAGAGGAAGACGAGATCCCCCACGCGCGGAGGGCTGACCTGGCCCACGTGGGGCGTGGCCAGCGGCACCCGCTTCAGCTCGAGCGTGCCCTCGCGCAGGCGCACGTCGCACTCGTGGTTGTGGGCGTCTCCCTCGTCCGCATGGGGGTAGACGGCCGTCACCACGGCCAGGTCTCCCAGCCGCAGTGACTTCAGCTCGTCCCGGACGATGGCCCGGAGGATGGACACCAGTTCGCTCATGCCGCCTTCTTGCTGAAGGTCCAGGAGACCACCACGTCGTCGAAGTAGGCGTCGATGTCCCAGCCGGACTGGTAGTGGCCCTCGAGGATGACGAGCATGGCCACGGCGCTCGGAGGCACCAGCACGTGGGGCACGGACTGGGGCACCCAGAGGCGCTTGCGGGCCACGTCGCCCGGCGTCACCTGGGCCACGGAGGCGGCGATCTCCGGGTAGGGCGGCGCGAACATGCTGGCGGCGTTCAGCTCCTCGCTCTGGGCGCTCGGATCCCTCCGGGTGCCCAGGTTCCCCTTGAAGTAGTCCTCGTCGTAGAACTCGAGGCCGATGGAGCCCTGGTCCGGCTGGTGGGTGGTGCGGCTGCGCTCCTCGAAGAGGGAGCGGCGCAGCACGCTGGCCGTCACGTACAGCTCCCACCCCGCGGGCCGGTGCAGCTTGTCGAGCGGAATCCACTGGTACATGCGCGCCACGCTGCCCGGCGCGGGCTTGTTCTTGCCGAAGAGCGAGTTGTCACCGGGCTCGCCGCTGCGCCCGGCGATCCACGGCTCGGTGAAGCGCGCGGCGAAGAAGAAGTTGCCGCCGGTGGACGCCTCTCCCTCGGAGAGGATGCCGCCCTCGAGCCGGTTCTCGTCGCTGGTGGCGTAGCGCGAGCGCATGGCCACGAAGCCCTGCACCACGCCCGTGCCCGAGTCCGAAATCCACCCGCCCCGGGATGGCACCGGCGCCGGGCCCGTGGGCGGCAGCGGCGTGGCCGCCTGATAATAAGGATACTTCGCGTTGCCCGGCATGGTGGTGAAGCGGAAGCCCTGCTCCTCGGGGTGCTCCGCGCCCGGGTTGATGAGCTTGAAGAAGCCACCGGGGAAGCGCGGCGCGCCGGCGTCATCGAGCTGGTCCACGCCCTCGGGCAGCCGCGCGGGATCGTACGGCTTCGCGCGGCGGATGTTCTTGGCGATGAAGTCCAGGTTGAGCAGCCGGTTGAGGGTGGTGTTGTCCAGCTCGCCACTCACCGGCAGGTCGTTGATGGCCTGGAAGCGGCGCAGCCGCTGGGTCAGCTCGGCGCCGAAGACCGTCTTCGACGGCGCGGCCGGCGTGGTGTAGCCCATCTTCTCCAGCAGCTCGTACGTCTCCTGGATGTCGAGGGTGCGGTTGGCCTCCGTCTCCTCGCGGGAGTCGAAGAAGAACTCGTAGATGATCTCCTGGTTGCCGGCGGTGCCCCAGTTCCAGGCGGTGCGCACGGGGAGCCGGGCCGGATCGCTCGCTGCCCACAGGCGGCGGCTGCCGTAGCGGGTGAGGGCCTGCTTCGCCTCCTCGGGGTGCTCCTTGTCCCCAAGGCCGAAGGTGGTGAGGTCATGGTCGAAGGCCCACTGGAGCAGGCGGATCTTCCCCGACTTCGTCACGTCGACATGATCGAAGACGCTTGGAGGGAGGGCGGCCTCGTCCACCTCCATGCTGTTGGCCTCGCGGGGCAGGGGGAGCTGTTCGATGCACAGCAGCCGGTACAGCTCGTGGCCGAGCGTGTACACGTCATCGGGCTCGGGGATGTAGCCCATGTACTCCTTGATGCTGTCGAGGATGCCGCCCACGCTGCTCAGCGGGTTGCCTCCGGGGGGCTCGCCGACGACGGCGCGCACGCCGTTGACGAAGGTGTCCGAGGTGGCCGCCTTGAGGAAGTCCGCCGACACCTCCACCAGGGCCTTGGCCGCGTCCGTCTGGACGAGCACCTCCTGGATGTCCAGGGTGAGCTCCACCATATAGGAGAGGGCTTCGGAGAAGCCGTTGATGGCCTCGCGCACGCCGATGGCGATGTAGTCCGTGGAGGCGGTGGCCTGGCGGGCGCGGGCGATGCGAATCCACCGTGGCGGGCGACCCGGCTCCTCGATGTCCTCCAGCGAGTGGCGCACCTTGAAGAGCAGGTACGCGATGAGGGAGAAGGGGTTTCCGGTCGTCGTGTCGGGAGCTGTCTCGGGAGGCATCTGGCTTCCTTTCGTACGTCGCGTCTCGTCTCGTCAGTTCATCTCGG
>QKJM01000066.1 GCA_003249315.1 Archangium sp. | reverse complement strand
ATCCGAGACGCCCGAGGTGCTCATCCGCCGCGAGGGTCCTGGCGCGGCGGTGGTGCTGGGGTCGGCGGCCATCCGGGACGTGAACCGGGAGCTGGACCTGGAGTTGGAGGAGGGAGCGGGCTGGTCCACCGTGGCGGGCCTGTGCGCGGCGAAGACGGGCACCATCCCCCAGCCGGGAACGAAGCTGACGCTGGAGGACGGGATGGTGCTGGAGGTGCTGGAGGCCAGCCCGCGCCGGGTGCGCTCGGTGCGCATCCACCTGCCTCCTCCCGAGGCGCCGAGCGAAGACTGAGTTGAAGACCGAGGTGAAGACGGACGACAACGGACCGGCACCTCTCCCCGTGGGCCCCAAAGCACAACAGACAAACCTCACGCGAATGAATCGCGCCTGTTGCCACATCGAGCGAATGCTGCTCTCGCAACCTTCGCTCAGCCTCCTCCGCGTCTTGAAAGGGGGGTGACCGCTCGCTATATTCCGAGCGCGAAACGGCAGCCTTCCACATGTGAAGAGGAATGATGGTGCTCTGGTGAACCCGACCCCTCCTCCAGATGACAGCTCCGTCACGCGGCGTTTCCTCACCCGGATGGGACCCCAGTGGGCGCTTCATGCCGCGGTCAAGGGTGAAGAACCCCCCCTGGAGACACTGCTGGAGCCCGAGAAGCCCGACTTCATCGAGCGGCTGCTCCCCTTCCGCGAGCACCCCATCTACCAGAGCCTTGACGAGGCGACCCGGCGCAAGCTGCTGAGCTGCGGCTGGCTCATCTACAACGAGCGGGTCGTCCAGGTGGAGCTGGATATCGTCAACCCGGTCTGCAACGACGTGATCGTCGGCAAGCTGCCGGGGGCCACGAGCCAGGCGGCTCGCGAGTCCATGGCCCAGGCGCTCGTCGATGAGGCCTATCACATCCTCCTTGTCACCCGAGCCTGCCGGATCACTCGCGAGCAGCGCGGGCTCGAGAACCTGCACCTGCCCACGACCAACGTAGTGCAGCGTACGCGCGAACTGCAGGCCTCCTGCCAGGAGCCCTGGCAGCGAGATCTCATCCAGTTGATGAGCGGCGTAGCCACGGAGATGTGCATCAGCCGCTATCTCTCGCTGTTATCCAACGCCTCGGAAATCCAAGCGTTCAACCGCGTCACCACCGCCCTCCACCGGCAGGACGAAGCCTCGCACGTCGATTTATTCGGCACGCTGGCGCGCGACGTGTTCACCGCCCTGGAGCCCAGCCAGCAGGAGTTCATACGCGAGATCCTCCCCCTGCCATGGATCTGGTTCAGCGAGGGAGAGGCCGAAATCTGGCGCTCCGTGCTGCATCAGCTCGGCATCCCCCGAGCCGATGAGATGATGAACGACTGCATCGCCAGCAAGGCCCTGAGCGCGAGCGAGCGGATCGTGACGGATGCCCGGAACTTCGCGGACGCGCTGGGCATCGACAACATCCACTGGGAGCGCGTTGCCGCGAAGCCATGAGTGGCGCCCACCGCATGATCCATCCAAGCTCCAGCGCAGACGCGGAGGTAGAGCGCCCGCTGGATGTCGTCGAACTCTTCCGCCGCCAGGCACTTCTCACGCCGCATCGGCTCGCGCTCTCGACCGGAGAAGCCCAGCTCACCTACGAGGAACTCGATCGGCGCACGCAGCTCCTCCATGCGCGTCTCGAATCCCTCAACGTCGCCCCCCAGACGCCAGTCGGTGTCCTCGCTGAGCGCACTCCGGACGCGCTGGTGGCGGCGCTCGCCGTGCTCAGGGCTGGCTGCGTCTACGTTCCCATCGATCCGGCGTATCCCCCCGATCGCATCCGCTACATGCTCCAGGATAGCGGCGCGCAGCTCGTCCTCGGGGCGAGCGCCCGACGCGGCTCCCTGGAGCCCAGCACGCATTTCCTCGCGCTCGATGAAGCGCCCGACGTGGCGCCAGGCGCTCTGTCGAATGACAGCCGGGAGCCGTTCCATCCCAAGTCGCTCGCCTACGTCATCTACACGTCGGGCTCTACCGGCGCTCCCAAGGGCGTCATGGTCGAGCATGGCGGGCTGTTGAACCTGATCCTGGACCACATGGGTGCCTTCGAGGTGGTCCCCGAGGATCGGATCCTGCTCGTCACCTCTCCGTCCTTCGATGCCTCGATGTTCCAGCTCTTCATCGCGTGGGGAACCGGAGCCACCGTGCTCCTTCCCCCAGAGCGGGTCATCGCGGATCCGGATTCGCTCGTCGAGTGGATCAACACGCACCGGGCCACCCTGCTCTCCATGCCTCCCGCGTACTTGCACGCGCTGGGCCGGAGGCCCATGCCTTCCGTGCGTCTGGTCAACACTGGCGGGGACGCCCCCATCGTGGAGGACGCACTCCACTATGCCCGCACGTGCCGCTACTTCAGCACCTACGGCCCGACCGAGACGACCATCTGCTCCGCGTACCATGAGGTCCGCGCGGACGAGGAGTTCCCGGATGGGATCCCGCTCGGGCTCCCGGTCCGCAATGCCTCATTATTCATCGTCGATGAGGCGGGTGAGCTCTGTCCGCCGGGCCAGGTCGGGGAGATCTGGATCGCCGGCGCGGGAGTCTCGCGGGGCTATCACGCTCGCCCCGAACTCACGGCGCAGAAGTTCGTCCCCCACCCGCTGCGCCCCGGGGAGCGCGCCTATCGCACGGGGGATCTCGGCTACCAACGGCCGGATGGCCCCTTCGTCTTCCGAGGCCGAGTCGATCGGCAGGTGAAGGTTCGCGGCTTCCGCGTGGAGCCCGAGGAGGTGGAGCTGCGCCTCCAGTCCCTCGAAGGCGTCGAGCGCGCCGTGGTGTTGCCCGTGGGGAAGAATGCGAGCACACGGAGGCTCGTCGCGTACGTGGTGGGGCGCGCTGGCTTGGAACCGGTGGCGCTCCGGAACATGCTGGCCCGCGAGACTCCGGCCTACATGCTGCCCAGCCGGATCCTCGTGCTGGACGAGTTCCCTCGGACAGCCAACGCCAAGATCGACCTCGCTCAGCTCCGGGAGCTCGCGTCGCGGAGGCAGTCCTCCGGCGAGCAGGCGTTGCCGCCCGAGGAGGAGCAACTGGTCACCCTGCTCGAAGAGATCCTCGGGGTGCCCGTGGGTGCCGATCAGGGCTTCTTCGAACTTGGTGGCGACAGCCTGAGCGCAGCCCGGTTCATCGTCGAGGCCCGCGCGCGGCTTCGCTATGAGCTGCCGGTGCGAGCGCTCTTGCAGGGTGCCTCGATCCGCGAGCTCGCGCGGGCACTGGCCTCGTCTCCCCAGACGTCTGTCCCGGAGGTAGCGCGGCTCCCGGACTCGCCCTGGTATCCAGCCTCGGATGCGCAGCGCCGGCTGTGGCTGATCCACGAGGTGAACGGAGGCTCCACGGCCTACAACGTCTGTCACGCCTGGTGGATCGACGGAGAGCTGAATGGGGCCCTGCTCCGCCAGGCGCTCGAGCAGCTCGCCCAACGCCACGAGGCCCTGCGCACGCGCTTCGACCTGAAGGACGGCGTGGTGGTGCAGCGCATCGAGCCAGAGGGGCGCATCGACTGGCACGAGGAGGCCGGGGATCGGGAGCTGGAGGACTTCCTGGAGAGGGAGTCGTCCCACGCCTTCTCACTGCGCGAAGGCCCTCTGGTGCGGGCCGCGTTGCGCGCCGTGGAGCCCCGGCGTTGGCTCTTCACGCTCAACATCCACCACATTGTGTGTGATGGCTGGTCCGTGGGCGTCATCGCTCGAGAGCTGGAGCACACCTACGGGCGGCTGCGGAGTGGCTCGCTCCTCCCGGTTGAGCCCCTTCCTCTGCAACTCCGGGACTTCACCGCCTGGCAGCGGCAACGGGTGGAGGGGCCCGAGGGGCGAGCCGCCGCGGACTTCTGGCGCTCTCACCTGGGGGAGGGCAACGGCCCTACCCCACTGGAGCTGCCAACGGATCGTCCCCGTCCCCCGCGTCCCTCGCTAGCTGGCCGCGTGCATGGGTTCCGCATCCCTCCCGAGCAGCTTCGCGCCCTGGAGCAGCTCGCCCAGCGCTCCCGGACGACGTTGTTCGTGGCACTCACCTCGCTCGTGAACGTCCTGCTGTACCGGGAGACGCGCCAGAGAGACATCTCCCTCGGCGCACCGCTGGCCGAGCGGGACCATGTGGACCTGCAGGAGCAGATCGGGTTCTACGTCAACACCATCGTCCTGAGGACCCAGCTCGACGGCAGGGAGGGCTTTGTCCAGCTCCTCGAGCGAGTCCGGCAGGTCAGCACCGCGGCGCAGCACCACGGCTTCTTCCCCTTTGACCGGATCGTCGAGGAGCTGGCCCTGCCCCGCGACCCCTCTCGCTCGCCGCTCTTCGACGTGATGGTGGCGCTGCAGCAAGAGGAGCACCGAACCCTGAGCCTCGCCGGGACCACCTGCACCCGGGTGGACATCCCCCAGCGCACGAGCAAGTTCGATCTCAGCTTCGACTTCATCCGGACCGGCGCGGAGCTGCTGGTGGAGATCGAATACGCCACGGACCTGTTCGACGCCAGGCGCATCGAGCAGCTCGCACAGCGCCAGCTCCAGCTCCTGGACGAGGTCCTCCACAAGCCGGACGCTCCGCTGGACACCTTGCAGCTCCTGTCTCCGGCGGAGCTGGCGGTCATTCAAGAGAAGTTCCGGGGGCGGCGCTTCCCTCCTCCTCCCGCCGACTCCCTGCTCTCCGGCTTCCATCGAGTCGTGGCGGAGGACGGAGAGCGACCCGCGGTGCTCCGCGGCTCCCGGCGGCTCACCTACGCGCAGCTCGCGGGCTGGTCGCGCCGGGTCGCGGAGCAGCTCGGCCAGCGGCTCACGAAGAGGGGCTGGCCCGACGGGCCAACCGCCGTGATGCTGGAGCGCTCGGAGGCCTTCTTCGCAGCCGTCCTGGGCATCCTCGAGCTGGGTCAGACGTACCTTCCCCTCGATCCCGGCCTGCCTCCGGATCGCATCCGCTTGCTGCTGCGCGACAGCGCCTGCGCGGTGCTCGTCACCCGAGCCTCCCTGCTCGAGGGCGTCTCCCTCGACGGAGTGGACATCATCGACCTCGACGCGCTGGATGAGGTGCCTCCCACGGGGCTGCCCCTGGAGCTGCCAGCCCGGGGCGCGAACCCGCTCGCGTACTGCATCTACACCTCTGGCTCCACGGGCCAGCCCAAGTCCGTCGGCGTCACGCGGGCCAACCTCCGCAATGCGGTGGAGATGTGGCGCCACGACTATGGGCTCGAGCGCCCGGTCGTCCTGCAACTGGCGAGCTTCTCCTTCGACGTGTCGGTGGGAGATCTCGGGCGCTCCCTGCTCGTGGGAGGCACGCTGGTGGTCGCCACGGACGAGGAGCGCGTGAGTCCCGCGGCCATCCTCTCGCTCGTCGAACGGCACCACGTGAGCTTCTTCGAGACGACCCCTCTGGTGGCCAACTCCATTCGCGGCCACCTCGAGACCACCGGCCGGCAGATGCCTCCCCTGGCCTTGATGGTGGTGGGTTCGGACATCTGCCGGATGGGCGATCTGCGCGCCTTGCGCAAGCGCCTTCACTCCTCTACGCGGCTCGTCAACAGCTACGGGACGACCGAGACCACCATCGACAGCAGCTTCTTCGAACTCGACGAGAAGGCCTCCGCCAGCAACGCGAGCGACGAAGACACAGCGCCCATCGGGCGCCCGATGTCCAACGTCGAATTCCTCGTCATCGATCCTGCTGGCCAGCAGCTCGGGATTGGGACACCGGGGGAGCTGTGCATCGCGGGGCCCTCCGTGTCCGCGGGTTACCTCGGCCGGCCGGACCTCACGGCCGAGCGGTTCGTGCCCCATCCGTTCCGCCCCGGGGAGCGGATGTACAGGACGGGAGACTTGGGTGCCCTCCGCGGGGATGGCAACATCGTGCTGTTCGGCCGCGTGGACCACCAGATCAAGATCCGGGGCTACCGGGTGGAGTTGGGAGAGATCGCGAGCGCGCTCATCCAGCACTCGAGCGTACGAGATGCGGTCGCCCTCGTGCTCGGGAGCGGGGCCCAGGCTTCGCTCATGGGCTGTGTCGTGGGTCCAGCCGAGGAGGAGCTGGCCGAGCTCGAGGCCTGGCTGGCGGCGCGCCTGCCTCACTTCATGGTGCCAACCCAGTGGCTGATACTGGAAGCCCTCCCCGCCAGCGCCAATGGCAAGGTGGATCGGAGCGCACTGCTGGCGGCCGCGTCTCGTGCCCGGCGGGCCCACCAGGCCCAGGTGGAACCCAGCACCCCGCTGGAGCGGACCCTGCTCGAGGGCTGGCGAGAGGTGCTGCCACAGGCTCGGGACATGGGCATCACGGACTCCTTCTTCAGTCTGGGAGGAGACTCCATCCAGGCCATCCAGCTCGTGCTGGCGCTGCGCCGTCGAGGGGTCCAGCTCAATGCCGCCGAGCTCTTCCGTCACCCGACGATCGAGAGCTGTGCCACCTACCTCGAGTCGAGGCAGTCCCGGCCATCCCAGGAGCTAGACCTGGCGGCGGCGGACGTGGATGAGGCGACGCGCCGGCGGCTGCTGCGGCCGGGAGATGTCGAGATCTACCCGGCTACGGCGGTGCAGAGCATGATGCTCGAGGCCAGCGCGCGCCACCGCCCCGTGGACGCGGTCTACCTGGGCTATACCGTCTGGGAGTTCGAGGACTCGCGGCTGGATCTGCCCACCCTGCGCGAGGCCCTGCTGCGCCAGCACATCCGCCACAACTCACTCCGCACGGCCTTCACCCGGGATGGCGACGGCCGGTGGTACCAGCGGGTACAGCCCGTGGACTCGGTGGAGATCGCGGAGCTCGACCTCTCGGACCAGGCGCGCGCCGCCCAGGACGAGAGCATTGCCGCCATCGGCCAGCGGACCATGGAGCACCGGGGCCTTCTCGAGGGCAACAGGCCCGCCTGCCGGATCTCCCTGGTGCGCAGAGGGCCCGAGGCGTGTGCCCTGATCATCGCGACCCACCACGCAGTGGATGACGGCTGGGGGTTGATGGCGCTCGAGAAGGCTCTGCTCTCGGACTACAGGGCGCTGCGGCAGGGAACGGTGCTCCCTACCCCATCCCCCCTGCCAACCGGACGTCAGCTCATCGCGCTGGAAGCGGAGCGCCTGAGCGATGAGCATGCGCGTGAGTACTGGGCGGCGGCCGTCCGGAGGCTACCGCCCTCCCCGTACACAGTCCGCGAGCAACGGGACTCGATCCGCTCCCGCTTCAGTGGCTTCTCACTCGAAGTCCCCTCGGCCACGGGGCTCGCCGTGGAGAAGCTGGCGCAGGACGAAGGCCTCACGCTCAAGGCGCTGTACCTGAGCGCCCTGCTCCGTGCGCTCGCAGAGGACGCACACACCCGCACGTCGAGCGCATGGGTGGTCATGAACGGGCGCTCGGAGCGCCTGGAGGCCGCGCTGGAGGCCGTGGGCCTCTTCTGGAACCTCGTCCCCATCCTTGGCGGCACGACTGGCACTCCCAAGGCCCACGCCCAGGAGCTCGATGCGAGGCTCCGCGAGGCGGAGCAGCACGGTGCATGGTTCTTCCCAGCGCTCTTCGGTGACTGTCTCGCCTCCGGCTTCCCCGTCTGCTTCAACTTCACCCATTTCCGGAACGAAGAGCCCCCACTCGAGGGGATCCGCGTGGTAGCACGACACATGCACAACGTGTGGCACTTTCCTCTCACAGTGAGTCTCTCGATCCATCCCGCCACTGGCACCGCGACTCTGCATGCCATGCATGACACCTGGACACTGCCCCAAGAGCGGGCCGTCGCGATCCTGGAGCGGATGATCCACGGGCTCGCATCCCAGGAGGCCACACGATGAAGGTCGTGCGCTCCCTCCTGTCCGCGGAAGAGGTCGCGGCCATCGTTCAGCAAGCGTATCCCCTGGAGCAACACGTCCAGGGGCAACTCATGGCGGTCGGGGACAATGACACGTACTTGATGCAGACCGCCGGATGGCGCGGAATGTGCCGCGTCTACTCCTTGCGGCTGCAGGCGGGGTTCAGCCACGAGGAGCGCCAGTGCGAGATGGCATGGCTGCTCCACCTGGCCGGGCGCGGCATTCACGTGTCCACGCCCCTGACGCGGCAGGATGGTGGGCTGCTCGGCAAGCTTGAAGCCCCGGAGGGTCCGCGGGACTTCGCCCTGTTCACCTGGGCGGAGGGAAAGCAAGACGAGTTGCTGAATTCGGAGGGGATGGAGCTCTACGGCCAGAAGCTCGCGGAGTTGCACCTGGCGTCCCAGAGCTTCCAGACGAGCCTCCCGCGCATGGCCATCGACCGGCAGCGGCTGGTGGACATCCCCATGGAGCGGATCACGAACCGCCTCCGGGAGCTCCGGATGGAGCCCGAGCTGTCCCAACTGATGAGGCTCGCCGAGTCGATCCAGCGGAGGCTGGACTCCCTTCCCCGGAACAGCGCGAGCTACGGCTTCATTCATGGAGACTGCAACGGCGAGAACCACCACCGCACCCCGGACGACCAGGTGGTGTTCTTCGACATGGATCTGTGCGGCCCTGGGTGGTTCGCCTACGATCCGGCGGTATTTCTGTGGACCCTGCGAAGAGCTGCCGTGCCTCTGCCCGACATCGTAAAGACCGGGGCCCGGCTCCTCGCTGGTTACCAGCGCACCCGCCCCCTGGAGCCCTGGGAGCTGGAGGCGCTGGATGACATGGTGCTGGCGCGCCACTTCTGGGTCATGGGCGAGCACATCGTGGACATCCCGAGCCTGGGTGTGCTCCGGGTAGGGCCGGAATACTGGCGCCTGGCCGTCACCAGGCTCCTCGACTGGCAACAAAAGCCCCTGGTTCCCTCCATTCGCGAACTCCTCTCGCAGAAAGGCTCTCCATGAGCGCCGGTGAGCACACTGATACGTTAGCGCCCTCCCTCAGCTCCGAGGAAGCAGCCGAGACGTTCCGGAGAGAGGGCTACGTCATCATCGAGCAGGCGCTGAGCCCCGCCTTCATCGACGAGCTGCGAGCAGACTTCCAGAAGCTGCTGCTGGCGAAGGTCGCTCGCTTCGAACTGAAGCCCGCGCCGCGGGACGCGCGCTGCAAGGAGAACGATGGCGTTCTGAATGACTTCCAGCCGGAAGGGGGCAACCACGACTACAACCGCTGGAACATGCACCTGCCGTCCCAGCGCCCGTTCTTCGAACCCATGCTGATCGACAACCCGCGCATCACCGGTGTCATTGATCAGCTCCTGGGGCCGGACTGGGTCTATTACATCATCGCCTCCGACATTCCGTTTCCGAACTCCGGCTTCCAGACGGCCCATCAGGACTACACGCGGTTCAGCATCGCGATCAACATCCCCCTCGTCGACGTCACCCTCGAGAATGGACCGATGGAGGTCTGGCCCCGGACGCACCAGCCCATCTCGTCCGCGGCCCCCGCGCCCTTCTCTTCCCAGCCGTACTACCTCGATGAGCCCACGCTCAAGAAGCTCGTCCAGGAGATTCCCTCGCAAAAGCTGACGATGAGCCGCGGCTCGGTGCTCATCCGCGATCACCGCATGGTCCACCGCGGCACGCCGAACCTCACGGAGGTTCCTCGGTACATGCTCTCCTTGTATTGCATCGCGGCGGACGCGGTCCCCTACCGGCTCGTGTCCGATGTCGGAGCCACGGCGGCGCTGGCCATGCGCCGGCTGGGGCGTGGCCAGGGCACCAGCGTGCGGCACCGGCGCCTCTTCGATCTCGGCGCTGTGCTCGGACGGGTGATCGAGGAGTGCAGCCTGAGCGACCGCGACTACCGCCGCCTCGTGCCCGCGGAACTCTGGGCCCGCCTCAGCCCCCAGGCTCGCCACCACCTCCGGTTCGCGCGGGTCGAGGGACAGGACTGGGTCCGCGGCTCCGGAAGCCTGGAGGGGACCCAGGCGCTCGCGAAGCGCTACTCCCAGTCCATCGCGGAGGCCCTCCAGCGGCGAGTCGGGCGCCCGCGGGTCCCTGATCATTATGCGCAGTAACCCTCGGGACCGTTCCCCTCGTGAGCAGTCGATCGGCTACATGCGTGCCAGAGGGCTCCGATACTTCGAGCCCGCCCGAGGCCTGGCGGAGGGAGACCACGTGAGGCGCTCCCTCCCTGCCGACTCTCCAGGCCATGGCTGAGTTGGAGCCCATCCCGACGAGGAGACGCGCAACGCGCTGGGGCTGATGTCCCGGATGGCCGGGCTCAATCTTTACGGAGGAGCACCTCGTTCCCCATGAAGAGCGCGTCCATGTCGACGGAGGCGAAGAACTCCCGGCAC
>QKJM01000401.1 GCA_003249315.1 Archangium sp. | reverse complement strand
GCTCTCCTTCGCCGTGCGCGGCTTCTTCGCCAACGGCGGCAGCCTCTGCTACGTCCTCCCAGACACGCTCGGCCAGGGCAACGACCTGAAGCGCTCGCTCGACGGGCTCGAGGAGATCGATCTCCTCTGCGCTCCGACGCTGTGTACCGCTCCGCTGGACACACAGGTCCAGACCCAGGTGAAGCTCCTCGAGCTCTGCGAGGAGCGCGGCGACCTCTTCGCCATCCTGGACTCCGTCCGGGAGCCGGAACAGCTCGAGGTGTACAGAGAGCGTCTCACGCTCGAGCTCGGCGCCTCGCCCAGCGCCGCCTCCTACGGGGCCCTCTACTTCCCCTGGCTCCAGGTGGCCGGCGCCTGCGCCACCTGCGGAGGAAGCGGCCAGAAGGACTCGACGACGTGCCTCACGTGCATGGGCACGGGGTCCGGCCCCGTCCCTCCCTCGGGCCACGTGGCTGGCCTCTACAGCCGCACGGACCGGAGCGACGGCGTCTTCAGGGCTCCTGCGAACAAGGTCGTCGAGGACGCGGTGAACATCACGACCCGGCTCCCTCCCCTGGCCCAGGGGAAGATGAACTCCGCCGGCGTCAATGTCATCTCCGCCTTCCCCGGCCGCGGCATCCGCCTCTGGGGTGCCAGGACGCTGAGCGATGAGCCCATGTACCGCGACATCAACGTCCGCCGGCTCGTCATCACCCTCGGCCGCTGGCTCCAGTACGCCATGAAGCCGCTCGTCTTCGAGCAGAACACACCCCTCCTCTGGATTCGCTCGGCCCGGACGGTGAGCACCGTCCTCGATGCCCTCTTCGAGCGGGGTGCCTTCGCGGGGACCACTCCCGCCGAGTCCTACTACGTCAAGTGTGACGAGGACACCAACCCCCCCGACGTCCGCGCCGCCGGACAGGTCGTCACCGAGCTCGGTATCGCCCCCGCTCGACCGAGCGAGTTCATCATCGTCAACATCATCCAGGACAGCCAGGGCATGAGCATGACCTCGCCTGGGTAGCGACCCGGAAGACCGCTCCTCGCCACCGCGCCTTTCAAAGGAACCACGACATGAACCGCACAGATCCTTTCTCCGGATACAACTTCGCAGTGGAGATCGACGGCATCACCAGCATGGGCTTCAAGGAGTGCTCGGGCCTGGACAGCACGACCTCCGCCGGCACCTATCGCGAGGGGACGGATCCGACGCTCGCCATGCGGCAGATCCCCGGCCTGCTCTCCTTCTCCAACATCACGCTGCGCCGGGGCATCACCAATGACCACTCCCTCTGGGACTGGCGCAACAGCGTCGCCAACGGAGACCTGGTGCGAAGGGATCTCTCCATCATCCTCCGCGACGACAAGGGGGAGGAGAAGATCCGCTGGAACATCAAGAACTCCTGGCCCACCAAGTGGTCGGGGCCCGGCTTCGACGCGACCTCGGACGCGTTCGCCATCGAGACGCTCGAGCTCGTCCACGAGGGCATCGAGGTCCAGAAATGGTAGGTGCCCCCGGCCCCGCGCTCGCGGAGTTCCCCTTCACCCTGCCCCGCGGCTACACGGGACCGGACGGCTCCCTGCACCGCGAGGGGACGATGCGGCTGGCCACGGCCTATGACGAGATCGCCCCGCTCAAGGATCCTCGGGTGCAGGCGAACCCCGGCTACCTGGTCATCATCCTCCTCTCGCGCGTGCTCACCCGGCTCGGCTCGCTCGACTTCATCAACCCCAAGGTCATCGAGGGGCTGCCCTCGTGCGACTTCGTCTACCTGCAGGAGCTGTATCGGCGCGTCAACGAGACCGGCCATGCGCGCCTGCCCGTGACGTGTCCGCACTGCCAGGGAGCCTTCGAGGTGGAGGTCGGCTCGCCGGGGGAAGCTTGAGCTACCCCTCGGACAGGCTGTTCGAGGAGGTAGCCTACGTCTCCCGCTATCTGCACTGGTCCTATGACCAGGTCATGCGAATGGATCACCTGGAGCGCCAGCGCTGGGTCGCGGAGATCTCCCGCGTGAACGAGGGACTCCAGCGAGGTTGAGCCCGTCGCCACGGGCAGGAAGAGAAGCCATCGACGATGCCATTGGGAATCAACGCCCTGCTCGCAGTCACGCGCGGACCGCTCGGCCTGCGATTGGATCCGTACGCGGGCCATAACTTCTTCGTCGAGGTCGATGGCCTGCTCGTCGGAGGCTTCAGCAAGGTCAGCGGCCTGGAGAGCGCGGTGGAGGTCAAGGAGTACGCCGAGGGCGGTGTGAACGGCTACCTCCACAAGCTCCCGGGCGAGACGCGCTATCCGAACCTGGTCCTCACCCAGGGCGTCACCGAGCTCGACACGATGTGGAGCTGGTACGACGACGTCGCCCAGGGGAGGATCCAACGGCGGGACATCACGCTCATGCTGCTCGACCAGCGCCGCATCCCGGTGATGTGGTGGAACATCAAGAGCGCGCTCCCGGTGAGGTGGAGCGGCCCCACCTTCGACGCCTCCCGAAGCACGGAGGTGGCCGTCGAGTCGCTGGAGCTGGTCCACAAGGGCATCGTCAAGCCCACGGCCAGTCGCGCCCTCGCCGCGAGCCGAGCCGCGACAAAGCAGGTCCTGCCCTAGGAGCCCCGCGAGAGATGTCCACGCCCCCCGTTCCTCCGAGCTGGCAAGCCCACCTCGACGCGGTCCTCCTGGAGCGACTCCAGCGCGCGCCTGGCGTCATCTCCATGGA
>QKJM01000243.1 GCA_003249315.1 Archangium sp. | reverse complement strand
CTCGACTCCGGGCGAAGGGGCTCGTCTAGTGCCTACTTGCCGTAGCGGTAGGCGCCAAACATCTCGTCCATGCGCGCGTCTTGACCCGCGGTGAAGTGGTCCATGCACGCGTCGTCGGTGTAGTCCATGAAGTTGTAGATGGGATCCGCCCCGGCGCCCTTGCAGCTATCGCGGCCGGAGGGGCAGCCGAAGGCCGCGCTGCGCTCGGGAGGCGTGTCGCTCACCGAGTCGCCCGTCCTCGCGCAGCCCCCCTGGAAGGTGTGATAGAGGCCCATCCAGTGGCCCACTTCGTGCGTGGCCGTGTCGCCCAGGTTGTACGGGGCCGCGGCGCCGCCCGGCAGCGAGGAGTAGAGCAGCACCACGCCATCATCCTTCGGGTTGGAGGCGTACCCGTTCGGGAAGGTGGCCCAGCCCAGCAGCCCGCCGCCCGGGTTGCAGCTATAGAGGTTGAGGTCGTCCGCGGTGCCCTGGCGCAGGGCGTTCTTCATCTCCGCCTCCACGCTGCTGGCGCCGCAGTCGTTGAACCAGGTGCCGTGGGTGGTCCGCGTCACCTCCACCAGGTTGAAGCTCCATCCCCACGGCTGGAAGGCCGCGTTGAGCACGTTCATCTGGTCCGTAATCTGCTGCGACGACACGTCTCCGTTGGAGGCGCCGGTGCCCTGGTTGATGACGTGGAAGTAGACGTCGATGGTGCCACCCGTCACGCCGCCGCCACCACCGCCGCCACCGCCTCCTCCGCCCGGCTTCTTCGCCGCCTCGGCGCGCCGCGCGAGGTGCTGGCGGATCCGCTCGAGCTCCGTGTCGCTCGGGGTGCGCGTCCCGCAGCGAGGGGAGGAGGCCTGGGCATTGGCGTGCGAGGCGCCCGCGCCCAGCGCGGAGGACCGGTGCTCCCGGGCCTCGGCCCCGGCCTCCTCGTTCGACACACAGGCCGCGGCGCACACGCACACGCTCAGCACACTCAACCGGGCGAAATTCTTCATGACTCTTCTCCGAAGGGGTCGGGCGAGCGCGGGATTGGCTCGCCTGGCGCCAATATCGGGATGGGAGCTCAATCAGGCTTCTTCCCGGGAGGCGTGTTTTCCGCAAGTGGATGGCGCGCGAGGAGGGGTGTTGGGTGGGCGCCACGAAGCTCCGGCGAAGTGTCTGACACCTTTCCGTGCGAAGTGTCTGACACCCTTCCGTGAGGTACAATGGGGGGCGATGAGCGAATCTCACTGGAAGAATGGACTGCTCCCTCGTGCGCTCGCGGTGGGGGCCTGTCTCGTGGGGGCCCCGGCGCTCGCCGCGGAGGGGAAGGATGTGCTGCCCTCCTTCGGCGTGGGGTTGGATGCGGGGGTGCCGGATTTCGCCGGGCTCAACCTGGTGTACCGGCCCGTGCCCTTCCTGCGGCTGCAGGGCGGCCCCCTCTTCAATGGCGCGGGAGTGGGTGTGCGCGGTGGCGTTTCGCTGGTGCCGTTCTCCACGGTGGTGGCGCCCTCGCTGACGCTGGAGTACGGCCACTACTTCTCCTCGGACATGCGCAGCCCCCTGGGCTCGGTGGGGCTGTCCCTGGGGCAGGCCGAGCCCGTGCTGTCGAAGCTCTCCTATGGCTTCGGCAGCGCCCACCTGGGGCTGGAGGTGGGCTCGGCCCGGCGCTTCCAGTTCTTCCTGCGTGCCGGTCTCTCCTACGTCCACACCACGCTCGCCGGCTCCGGCGAGCTGATCGAGCAGTCCGCCGGGGACTCCTCCCTGAGCGCGGAGGACTTCCGCCTGCGCGGGGTGCTGCCGTCGGTGAAGCTCGGCGTCCTCTTCTACTTCGGGTGAGACATGTCTTCCCTCAAGCGAATCCTCCTCCCCGCGCTCCTGCTCGCCTCCGCTGGCTGTAATGACGTGCTCTTCCTCGAGTTGGAGCAGCCCGCCCTCTGCAAGACGGTCGTGGGGCAGACCTTTGGCGGCTCGCAGTACTCCACCACGCTCGACATCGACGTCGCCCAGGAGCTCCAGGGCCTGGGCGTGGATAGTCCCGAGGGCATCGAGCTCTTCGTCAGCATGGAGCGAGCGCGGCTGATTGCTCGCAGTGGCGTCACCGACTTCGACTTCATCGACTCGGCGCGCATCTTGGTGGTGTCCGTCGAGCCCGACGGTCCTCCCCCCGCCGAGGCGCTCTCCTACACCCGCACCGGCCCCACGGGCGCGGAGGTGGAGCTGAACGACGGTGGGAAGCTCAACCTCTCCGAGTACATCACCCAGGACACACTGCGCGTCGAGGCGGCCATCTCGGGCCGGCTGCCGAGCGAGGACTGGAGCGTCGACATCGAGGTGTGCCTCTACGGGCGCGCGCGCGTCAACTACCTGGAGTTCCTCGACGCACAGCCCTGAGCGGAGAGGGGACCTCTCCGGGCGGGTGGGGGTTCCTGTACGAATCGTCTGACACCTCGAGGGGACACCTCGAGGGGGACACCTTGAGGGAGACACCTCGAGGGGACATCTCGAGGGGGTCAGGCCCCACCTTCACCCCGCCTCGCCCAGCACGGGCTCCACGGTGCGCATCACCGCGTCCACGCAGCGCAGTCCCTCGCGGCGCATGTTTTCCACCACCTCGCGAGTCCATGCCACCACCGCGCGCTGATCCGCCTCGGGCATGGAGTGGAAGCGCGGGTCCTGGCTGAGGATGTCCTCGCGCACGTGAACCGTCACTCCCAGGCCCATGCCCACCTCGGCGGCGCGCCCGGCCAGCGGCGTACCCGCCCAGAGCACCCGCAGGTACACCGCCCACTGCCGGCCTGAAATCCCCTCGGCCACCCTCCGGTACACCGCCGCCCGCCACGCGTGCGTGCGCACCTCCTGCGCCTGCAGCCCCGCCATGGCCACCATGTCCCTCGCCGCCTCCGCCAGCACCGGCGCCGGCACCTCCTCCTGCGCCACCGTCGCCAGGAACAGCCCGTGCAAAGCGAACTGCACCCCCGGCCCCACCCGCAGCGGCTCCCCGTAGTAGTGACAGTCCCCGTCCGCCATGTCGTCCGCCAGGTTCGCCGCGCAGAAGCAGAAGTACAGCCCCGCCGCTCGCCGTAGCAGCATCCCCCGCTCCAGCCCCGCCTCCACGCCCGCCTCGTACAGCATCGCCAGCGGCCCTGGCCTCGCCGCCTCCATCGCCGCCAGCACGTCCCTCTCTCCCTGCTCCGGCAACTCGTGACCGCGCAGCGCCTTCAGTGCCTCTCGGAACACAGCCCCCGCACTCATCTCGGCTCCTGAGGTAGCAACAGGCGCACCAGCGCGCCTCCCGTGGATGGATTCTGTCGCTCCAGCGTGCCTCCACTGGCGCGAATCAGGCACTCGGCGGTGTACAGCCCCAGCCCGGTGCCGTGAGGCTTGGTGGTGGACAGCTCCTCGATGGGAGCCGCCAGCCTCTCCGCCGGGAAGCCCGGGCCATCATCCTCGATGAGCACCTCCAGCCTCCCGCCGTACCGCTCGGTGCGCGCGTGGATTCGCACCCGCTCCGCGCTCCTCGTCCCATCCCCTTCGCACGCGTTGAGGACCAGGTTCTCCATCACCCGCCGCATCGTGGTGACGCCTCCTCTCACGGTGGCGTGCGGGCTCCCCTCCACCTCCAGCGCTATCTCCACCTCGGGGAAGCGCCAGCGCAGGCTCGAGCGCACCGCCTCCAGCACCGGCACCAGCTCCACGCTCTCCGGCTCGCTCCCCACCGAGAGCCGGCCCTTCTGGCGAATCTCCATCACCATCTCGCGGATGCGGGCCAGGCTGTCGTTGAGGTCGCGCACCACGTCCGCGAAGTCGGCGCGGGCCAGGTTGTTGCGCTGCACGCCCATGAGGGCCAGCATGTCCGCTGCGGTGGTGGCACTCATCAGCGCGTTGTTGATGTCATGGTTGTAGCCGAGGATCCTCACCAGGGTCTGCGAGAGGCGGCTCACGTCGCGCTCCTGGGCGTCCAGAATCTGCGCCTGCACGGTGGCGCGGAGCTGCTCGGCCTCGGCGAGGGTGCGGTCGTGCTTGAGGGCGAAGGTGCCCAGGTGCAGCTCGCCCACCACGGCGGCGGGGCCGAGCACGGCGAAGAGGGCCAGGTGCTCCTCCGAGCGGCTGACCAACGCGGCCAGCCCCACCGCCACCGCCGTGCCCAGCGCGAGGAAGGGCTGGCCGAGCGTCACCCGGTGCAGCCGGCCGTGGAAGGAGGTGACGAGCAGGAAGAGGGCCGCGAAGACCACGGCCGCGGGCATGGCGGCTCGCGCGGCCAGGGTAGCCATGAAGAACTGGAGGCTGGCGGTGCCCATGAGGATGAGGAGCCAGCTCCACCACTCCATCTGCTGTCGTCCCCGGTGCAGCACGGCGAAGCCGAGGCCCAGCGCGAAGGCGGGCGCGAAGTACAGCAGCGAGGGGACGAAGGGCAGGTCGAAGAAGTCGCGGGCCCCCGGCACCCACGCGGCCAGCGCGAGCAGGACCGTCACCGTGCTCCCCAGGGTGAGCCAGGCCTCCACCGTGGCCGCTCCAAGCACCTCTCGGGCGTCCTGGGCTCGCACCCAGCGCTTGAAGGCCTGCACCACGGTATCGCGCCAGCGGCTGGGGAGGCTCATACGGTCGCTGTCAGATAGAAGCCCGCCGCCTTGTTGATGGCATTCGCCTCCCGGCCCACATGCTCCACCCGGCGGTTCAGTTCATGGAAGATATCCGGATTTCCACGGTGAACAACGTTTACCTCGATTGTTCCTCCCGCGAGCACCTGGTGGAGGGCCTCGAGCACGGGCATGACCTCGGGGCTGATGGAGAGGGCGCCGTCGGGGCCCTCCACGGCTCCCAGCTCCTGGATGCGCATGAGGTACTCGCTGAGCGAGGAGGCCACGTTCAGTCCGACGACGCGGGGACCCTTGATGTCGTTGTAGCTCATGCGGGCATCTCCTCGGCCGTCCGGCCGGCTCTGTACGTCGTGAATGCAGGAATGAGGCGCCGCGGGTTACGCGGAGGGTGGTTTGTCGAGGGAGGAGAGGAGGGCCTCCAGCTCCCGGCGGCCGAAGGGCTTGGACTGGAAGCACTGGAGGCCGGGCTGCTCGATGAAGTCGGGGGGGCGGGGTGTGCCAGAGATGAGGACACGGCGGGCATGGGGGACGTGGGCCTCTACCCAACGGAGGAAGTGGGTGCCTCGTTCGTGGGCGCCCAGATGTTCAGCAGCCAACACCACGTCCACGGCCGGGTCCGTCTGGAGCGAGGTGCGGGCCTCGTCGACGGTGGCGGGGCAGCGGACCTCGTGGCCGAGCACGCGCAGGGTGCGCTCGAGTCCGCGCGAGACGCGCGCATCTCCTTCCAGTACCAGGACCTTCATGGGGGGGCCTCCTGTCGAGGCGGGGGGTGGAACCAGTCATGGGGGGGGGCGAGGTAGAGGCCACCGCCCACCGCGGTGGCGTAGCGGAGCAGCGCATCCGGCGGGGTGTCGCCGTGGCCCAGCAGCGCCTCCAGCGAGCGGCGGTGGTAGCCGGGCTCCGAGGTGGCGGAGAGGAAGGCCAGGCCCTCCTCTCCATGGTGGCGGAAGGGGAAGCCGCGGCGGATGAGGAGGCGATTCTCCCTGGAGCGGGCGCGGACGACATGGGCCTCCTCGGGTGGCCGGGGGAGGAGCTCGCCGTCGCGGGTGCGGCCGATGACGCGCTCCTGGGCGTGCGGGCGGAGGCCAGCGAAGCGTCGCAGGTCCTGCTGGAAGCGCAGGTAGAGGAGCCACGAGGCGCCCGCGAGCGGGCCGGAGGCGACGATGGCGTGTCGCTGTATCTCCTCGCGGGAGGGGGGGTGCAGCCCATCGCGGAAGCCGAAGGGCTCGCGTCCCTCGCCGATGCGACCGCCGAGCACCTCTTCCTGGAGAGAGAGCACGCCCGCGCAGAGGGCGGTGGTGCGTCGCAGGGCCCAGAGCAGGGGCTCTCGCCCGGTGGAGGCCACCTGGAGGAGCACCTGGGCCTGGGTGGAGGGAAAGCGCGCGGTGCGGCCCTCGAGGGGGAGCGGCGCGGGAGTCACGGGAGGCGCCTCGGGGAGGAGCGCCGGCTCCAGGGCGAGCACGGAGTGGAGCGAGGGGGCGACGCTCAGCTCGGCGTGGAGGGCGGAGAGCACCTCGCGCAGGTGGGGGCGGGCGGCGTCACGGACGAGCCGGAGAACGGCGACGCCGCTATAGGCACCCGGCGAGTGATAGAGCCCTTCCTGCGACCGCATCGGTTGTCCCCCCTTGACGCGTACAGGAGACGCCCTCGCGGTGTGTGAAGTCAAACCGTGGGCGGGGCAACTGTTGTCTGGGTAGCGGCGCGCGGAGAGGAGACCTGTCCGAGGGGCGGCCGTGCGGACACGCGTCCCCGGGCTCCGACTGTCTTCCGGCGGAAATGCACTCATCTTCCGAACGGAGGAGGAGCGTCGATGGCCGGCAAGCCGAAGCAGGTGAGCGAGCGGGAGGCGAGCGGGGGCGTGGAGCGTGTGCTCTACGAGATGCGCCAGACGTTGAGGGTGACGGGGCTGGATGTGGCGGCGCGGACGTGGGCGGGCTTCGAGCGCTTCGTGGTGGCGATGTGGGAGGCGATGGGGCCGAACGCGGAGACGAGGGCCTTCGAGTCGGCGGCGGACGAGGTGCGGGCGGAGGCGGTGGAGGCCGTGGTGAGGCTGGGGCGGCTGGGGGCCTGGGACGCGGTGGACCTGGGGGAGAGCCAGCGCTACCACCTGAAGGGGGCGCTGGAGCTGCACCACTACCTGCAGCCGAAGATGCTGGTGTTCATCTCGGCGGTGAAGCAGGCGCTGTGGGGCCAGCCGGTGGGTCGGTTGCAGCCAATGGGGAGCGCGGAGCGTATCGAGCGCGGGGCACCGGCGAGGATGATGGAGCTGGAGTGGGTGTCGGAGCGGCCGGACGACGCGCGGCTGCGGAGCCTCTTCAAGGACATCCTCAAGACGGTGGGGCCGCCGTCGTTACCGGGGGACTTCCGGGCGCTGGCGCTATGGCCGGAGTACCTGGAGGCGGCGTGGGAGCGGCTGAAGCCGGCGATGGCGCGAGAGGAGTGGAAGCGCGCGTGTGTGGGACTGCTGAACACTTCCAGGCGTCTGTCGTTGGACCTGCCGTACGAGGTGGCGCTGTCTCGCGAGCGCCTGGAGGTGTTGCACGAGAAGGTGGACACGCTGCTGCGGGTGACGGAGCAGTTCGAGCGTCGGCAGCCGTCGCTGGTGCTGGGGATGGCGTGGCTGGTGTGTGACGTGCCGGAGCTGGAGCGGCGGGTGCCGTTCCCCGCGGAGGCCCGGCTGGTACCGGACTACGTGGTGGCGGAGGAGCTGCGATGAACTGGCGGGACTACCAGAGGAAGCAGCGGGTGGTGGAGCTGGGCAATCGCTTCATCAGCTACGTGGACGAGGGCCAGGGCGAGCCGGTGGTGCTGCTGCACGGCATTCCGACGTGGGGATACCTGTGGAGCGGGCTGCTGCCGGCGCTGGCGCTGACGCACCGGGTGTTGATTCCGGACCTGCTGGGGTTCGGGTACTCGGACAAGCGGGAGGGCTTCGAGCGGTCCATCACGAGGCAGGCGGAGGCGATGGATGCGTGGATGGATCGGCTGGAGGTGGAGGACGCGGTGGTGGTGGGGCACGACATCGGCGGCGGAGTGGCGCAGCACCTGGCGGTGCGGTTTCCTCGGCGGGTGTCGAAGCTGTGCCTGATGAACAGCGTGTGCTTCGACGCGTGGCCGGTGGAGCTGATGGTGCAGCTCGGGCACCCGGGGGTGGTGCGGAAGCTGTCGGCGCAGATGGTGCAGCGGATGTTGAAGGCGGGGCTGAGGCGGGCGGGCTTCGAGAGCGCGCCTCCGGAGGGGTTGGTGGAGGGGCTGGTGGAGCCGTACGCGACGGAGGCGGGGAAGACGTCGCTGGTGCGGGACGCCGCGGCGCTGGACACCAACCAGACGCAGGAGCTGGTACCGAGGTTGAGACACCTGGCGGTGCCCACGTGCATCCTCTGGGGGGTGGAGGACCTCTTCCTGCCGGTGAGGTACGGCGAGCGGCTGGCGTGGGAGATACCGGGCGCGAGGCTGGCGCGGGTGGAGGGGGCGAAGCACTTCCTGATGTGGGACCAGCCGCACGCGGTGATGACGGAGCTGTTCGAGTTCCTCGGAGTGGAGGGGAGGCCGGAGCTGGCGGGGCTCGAGGCGGCCGAGGTGTCGCGGGAGGTCATCACCTACGAGTCGTACACGCCGGGCCCGGGGTGAGGGCATGATGCCTCCTCATCGGGCATGGAGCCCGAGCGCGGAGGAGTCGAGCGATGAGTCTTCCACAGCGTCCACGAGCGGTCATCACCGGAGCGGGCAGCGGACTGGGTCGAGCGCTGAGCGTGGAGGTGGCGCGCCGGCGGGGCCGGGTGGTGGTGTCGGACGTGAACGCGGCGTCGGCGGAGGAGACAGCGCACGAGGTGGAGCGGGAGGGCGGCGAGGCGTGGGTGGTGCCGTGTGACGTGACGAAGCCGGAGGCGGTGGAGTCCCTGGCGCGCGAGAGTGAGTCCGCCCTCGGCGGGGTGGACCTGGTGGTGAACAATGCGGGGGTTGCGAGTGCGGGCGAGGTGGGGATGCTGCCGCTGGCGGACTGGAAGCACACGCTGGACGTGAACCTGTGGGGAGTCATCCACGGGTGCCACGCCTTCGTGCCGCTGCTGCGGAGGCAGGGGACGGGGCACGTGCTGAACATCGCCTCGGCGGCGGGGCTGCTGACGGCGCCGTACATGGGGCCGTACAACGTGACGAAGGCGGCGGTGGTGTCGCTGTCGGAGACGCTGTACATGGAACTCGAGCCGCTGGGAGTGGGGGTGACGGTGGCGTGTCCCATGTTCTTCCGCACCAACATCGCGGCGGCGGGGCGCTTCACGGAGAGCGAGCGGGCGGGGAACCTGAAGAAGGCGGCCACGAGGCTGGTGGAGAAGGCCTCGGGGCGGGCGGACGAGGTGGCGCGCGAGTGCCTGCGGGCAGTGGCGAACGACGCGCTCTACGTGCTGCCGATGGCGAGCGGCCGGTGGTTCTGGCGGCTGAAGCGGCTGGCGCCGGAGCTCTTCTTCAAGGGGGTGCTCCTCGCGCAGAAGCACTACACCCCGAAGGAGCGGGCCGAGGGTTGAGCATGCCCCCTCTCCCTCTGGGAGAGGGCGGGGGGTGAGGGATTACGTCCGCCCCGGGAGCTCCACATGAAGGTTCCGGGCCTTCCGGGCCCGCTTGGGGCTCAGCTCCACGCCCACGGCGTCCAGTCCGAGCGTATTGGCCACGGCGAGCACGCTGCCATGGCCGCAGAAGGGGTTCACCACGGTGCGGGTGGGGGTGCTGTCCCGCACGTAGCGGCAGGCCACCAGACACGCCTGTACGCCCATGCCTCGCGTCCAGGTGACCTCACCGGCCTCGGGGAGCACGTCGGCGGTGGACCTGGCCATGTCCGCGCGCAGGCCGCGGGAGAAGCACAGCATGTGCGAGTACGCCGGCCGCCCGAAGGTGATGCTGCCCGGAGGCCGGCGGCACACCACCTTGTGCCACAGCAGCTCGTGCCCCTGCTGCTCCGCGGCCTTCTGGCACAGGTAGCCCTTGTCCACCCAGGTGCCGTCCTTCTTGATGTCGCTCTGGTAGAAGACGGTGACGCCGTCCTCCGGGCAGCGCGAGAGGACGAGCGCGGCGGTGCGGACGAACCAGTCCTTCCACTCGCCGAGGGACAGCGAGGGGAACTCGGACACGTCGGGCAGGGAGGTGATGAGGGAGCACCCGGTGAGCACTCCCTGGGACTCGAGCCACCCGAGCGCATCCGCGCAGTGGACGGTACGACCGCCGTAGGGCGGCGTCTGCTGCATGCCGGGGCTCAGCCGAGCAGCTTCTTCAGGGAGCCGTCAGCGAGGGCCTGGCGCGTCTCCGCGTTGCCGCCGATGAGGGTGCCGCGGACGAAGACCTGCGGGAAGGTGGGGAAGCCGCTCCACATCTTGATGGCGAGCCGCTGCTTCCACATGCCGAAATAGCTGCCGTACTCGAGGTAGGTGTAGGAGATGCCGGCCTGGTCGAGGGCCTGGCGCGCCTTCTTGACGAAGGGGTTCTGGGCCATGCCGACGACGACGACGGGGTCGCGCTCGACGGTGGCGCTGACCTGGTCGACGATGTCGCGGTGGAAGCGGCCGATCTGCTCGGCGATTTCGGGGGTGCGCTTGTCTTCGGAGAGGAGGGAGCGAGAGGTCATGATGGTGGCGCTTCATATACGAGCCCGGGGGGGTGCT
>QKJM01000559.1 GCA_003249315.1 Archangium sp. | reverse complement strand
CTTTCGCGGCGCTCGGCCGCTTCGTCTCCGCGATGCTGGAGGGGGATACCCTCTCCTTCAAGCCCCGGCTCACTCGCGTCTTCCTCTCCTCCCTCACTCCCGAGGCGCGCGCCAGTGACACGCTCTCGGTGCAGGCGGAGGAGAGCTCCACCCTCTCGCTGCGCCAGCGCTACCTGCGCACCCACCGGCAGCGGGCCGCGCTCATCGCCGCGGCGCTCTGCCTGCCGGTGCTGATCGCCTATGCCCGCTTCTATCTGCTGCTGCGCGAGGCCCAGCAGTACATGCAGGAGTTCGAGCTCACCGTGGCGCATCTGCGGGAGCAGGGGCTCGAGGGGAGAGGAGAGGTCGTCGAGGCGCAGGTGAACGAGGCGGCGGATTCCATCAGCCGCTTGTGGGCCGCAGCGCGCTGGTGGCCGCCGCTGAGCTCCAGCTTCCCCGACGAGATGCTGGATCTGCGCCAGCGGCTGGCTCGCGGCATCCGGGACAGCCACCTGCAGCCAGCCCTCGAGCACTGCCACAAGCAGCCCCAGGCCTGCCGCCCCGAGCAGGTGCTCTACCTGTTGGCCACCGTGCATGCCTCCAACGAGGACGGCCTCGGCTCCTTCGTGCATTCCAGTGTCCATCCCCGGCACTCGCGCCGGTGGAGCAGCGACTCGTCATCCGCTGGGAAGAAGGCGGCGGAGGCCTCCTCCGATGAGAGCCGCACGTGGATCTCCGCCCTCGAGCTGAGCGAGCCGCTGGTGGAAACCTACGTGCTCGCCAGCGACGAGCCCTGGGAGCGCAACCCTCCCTGTCGCTCGGGGGCGGTGCAGGTCTCCGGCGCCTCGAAGAACGAGGACTGGTCCTGCTGGCCCTACCAGGAGCGGCTGACGGTGGAGAGCCAGCTCAAGCCCTGGTTGGATCACCTCCTCTTCCTGCGGCAGACGTTGGAGGCCGGGCCGAAGGGGCTGGCCGAGCTCGAACTGCACCGCGAGGAGCGCGAGCGGTTGCAGGCGCAGCTCGCCGACCTGGACGTCTACGCCGCTCTTCCCTCCGTGCTCAACCTGTTCGATGCCTCCGCGGTGCAGGTCAACACGCGCCACTTCCACGGCATTGAGTCCACGGTGGAGGTGCTCGAGTGGCTGAAGGCGAACCGGGACACGCTCGCCGCGGTGCTGAACATGGAGGCCGAGGCCTATGCTGGCTTCCTCGCGGTGGAGAAGATGAGCCCGTCCGAGCTGCTCACCCGGGACGGGCTGTGGTTGACGGGCAACAACACGGGCCCCTATCGGCTGGAACTGCTGCAGCAGTTCTTCGAGTTCCGCCCGCCCCTGCTCTCCCGGAGCCTGCTGCAGTCCCTGCTCGACTCCTATGAGAAGAGTGGCCGGCTGACCGTGGGGCCCCATGATGCCGTGCGCCCCGGAGAGCTGGTGTTGAGCCGGACGCCCTTCGAGACCGATCTCAAGCCGCTGGTGGATGACTTCACCCAGCGGTTGAAGAACGCCCAGCTCCCGACGGAGGAGGCCGCCCGGCGCGAGGCGTACGTGCAGAAGCGGGTGAACGTGTTCGCCCGAGGCTACCGCGAGGGACTCTTCAGCACCCTGCGCCGCTACCGCTTCACCGCGCCGCGCCGGGCGCTGCTCGACGAGCTGGCCCGACTCACCCAGCCTTCCTCGGCACAGGTGGACATGCTGCGGGATGTGGCCGACCGGGCCAACCTCGAGCCGCTGGAGGGACCCTACTACGTGTCGCTGCGCAACGCCGTGGCGCCCTTCCGGCCCATCGTCCAGCTCATGACTGCGGACCAGAATGGCTTCTACGCCGCGCTGGCTCCGTACCACGCGCTGGTGGCGCAGATGCACGACGAGCTGGATGCCACCTCCAAGTCCGGCCGGGGCGCGGGAGGGGAGAAGGGGACGGACAAGGAGAAGGCCGCGGCGGAGGCTCCGAAGGATGCTGAGGCAGGGGATGAGGAGGCGCGGGCGGATGGCGGCCCCGTGGAGCTCACGGACATGCTCACTCCGCTGGAGAAGGTGGCCCTCTCCATGCTCCTCGAGGAGGAGGGCTCCTACCTGCGCAAGGCACAGGGGTGGTTGGATGAGCAGGGCATCACCGGCGAGCTGCGCCAGCCCTTCCTCGAGCCCTTCCTCCAGGTGCAGAGCCTGGGCAAGCAGGAGCTGGAGAAGACCCTCGCGAGTCAGTGGGCGGAGGCATCGGGGCGCATGCTGCGGCCCATGCTCGAGCGCTACCCCTTCAACCCGGACTCCAAGGAGGACGTGGATCCAGGCGAGCTGGAGGTGCTGCGGCGCACGGACGGGGCCTTCTGGCTCTTCGTCCAGCAGATGTTCTCCTCCGTCTGTGTGGAGCGAGGCACGCAGTGGTCGCTGCGCGGCCCGCTGCGGGAAAAGCTGAAGCTGCCGGACGAGATGCTGCTCTCCCTCAGCCGGCTGGCCCGGCTGGCGAAGCTGCTGTGGGATGAGCAGGGACAGCCCCGTCCGCTGACGCTCAAGGTGCAGCCCCAGCCCCTGCCCGCGCCGCCCCTGCCCGGCGTCTTCGTCACCATGTCCTCCCTCAAGTGTGGGAAGACGACCGCGTACGGCTTCAATCAGAGCCCCACCTGGCAGGAGTTTCCCGTGAGCTGGTGGGATCAGCAGGTGTCCTCCATCGTGCTGGAGCTGCGCTCGCCTTCTCGCGACGCGCCCCAGTACCTGTCGCTGCCGT
>QKJM01000845.1 GCA_003249315.1 Archangium sp. | reverse complement strand
GGGGGAGGCGCTGGCAGGTTGAGGTTCACATAGGAGACCAGCACCAGGAGGCCCACGAAGGCCCCGTGCGCCAGGAGGGCGAGCAGAATGGCCACGAGGAGGCGGGCAGGGCTCTGATCCCGCCTGCGTCTGCGCCTGGACTCCTGCTCTGGAACCAAAGGACCCGTGGCCACGTGTGAGGATGATAACGCTCGGAAGGGGAACCTACTCCCGAGCTTTCATCAATAGATAGGGGCGACCTCGGCGCCGTTGTAGTAGTGGCGGAGGATGTCTCGGTAGCGGTGCCCGGCCTCGGCCCGGCCGATGGCGCCCGTCTGGCACATGCCCACGCCGTGGCCCCAGCCGCCGCCGCGGAATCGCCAGCCGGTGAGGTGGCCCTCGGCATCCCGCTCCTCCTCCACCAGCGCCATGGCGCTGTTCAGCATCCCGAAGAGGCGGCGGATGTTCAGCTCGCCCCGCACCTGGGTGACGCCCTGCTCGCCGGCCAGCGTCAGGGTGCGCGCCCGACCGGACACACCCCGCTCGCCCAGGCTCAGCGCATGTACCGGGCCGATGCCCAGGTGCTTCGTCAGCGCGTTCACCTGCTCCACGCTGAAGCGCTTCTCCCAGCGGTACTTGCTCGGCCGCGCGAAGCTGGAGAGGCTGCACGCCGTTGGCAGCTCCGCGTCCAGGTACGCCTCGAGCGTCTTCGGTGTGGGCAGTCCTCGCACCGGCCTCAGCAGATCCGGCTTGCCGCGCAGGCTCGGGTTGGGCGGGCCTCCCCACACCACGTCGTTGTCCTCCGTGTGGCCTCCGCACACCGCGCTGTACACCGAGTCCACCAGCCGCCCGTCCTGGGAGAAGAGGGCCTCGCCGCGCGTGGCCTCCACCGCGGCGGTGGTGCTGGCCGCCTCGCCCGAGCGGCCCTGGTACACCGCGCAGTGTTGCTCCGAGCACAGCAGGAAGGGATCCGCCAGGTGCTTCACCCCCACCTTCGCCAGCACCTCACCGCGCGCCGTCACCGCCTGGGCCTTCAGCGCCTCGGGGTGGGCTCGCGCGTAGATTTCGGCCGGCACCAGCCCCTTGAGCAGCTCCTCCAGCTTCACCACGTTCACCACCGCCAGCGTCCCATGGCGATCCACCTCCACCTGCAGGGCTCCCCGGTAGCTGCGGTTCTCGAAGCCGTGGTTCTCGTACCCGACGTGGAATTCCACCCGCCGCACGTTGAAGCCCGCCCCGTCCAGCGTCTCCGCGTCCACCGAGTCCTGTGCCAGTCCCACCACGCTGCCCGACTCGTCCAGCACCTCGAGGATGGCGCGCGGCGGGGTGCGGATCTCCTCGAAGAGGATGGTGCGCACGCCGAACTGGCGCAGCAGCTCCGACTGGCGCTCCCGGGCCTCCTTGGGCGAGAGCTCCTCATCCACCAGCAGCAGGTAGCGCCGGTTGTCGATGACCTTCCCGGTGATGCCGTAGAGCGCCCCCAGCACGTGCGTGCGCACCGCCAGGCCTCGCGCCTTCCACTGCGCCTGGGCCTCCGCCAGTCCTGCCTTGTCCGCGAAGGGCAGCTCCGCCAGTTGGATGCGCGCGCTCAGCTCCGCGGGCGTGCCCTCCGTCACCCGCACCGTCCACTCCGAGCCCGAGGGCGCCTCCAGCACCTTGTCCTTCTGCCCGCCAAAGCGCAGCCGCATCCTCCCTCTCGGTGAGAAGCGCACCTCGGAGTGCCCCTGCATCAACCCGATGGGGACCTGTGGATCTCCACCGCGGAAGTCCAGGCGCTTGAGACTGCCCGGGGTGGGCAGTCCGTCCGAGAGCAGCTCTTCCTCCGGGAGGGGCAGCTCGAGCTCGGACGTGGGGGGCAGCACGGAGAAGGGCGGCTTCGCCGCAGGTGGGACGACGGCGCTCTTCTCGCCCCGAGGTGGCGTCTCGGCCACGGCGAGCCGCGGCGGAGAGGCACAGGCGAGGAGAAGCGCGAGGAGCAGTGGAGCAACGGCCTTGAGCAAAGCCCCGCGACGCTACCCGGGGATGGAGGGGACCGCCACCTCCTGACCAGGGTCCGGGCGGGAGCCCGACTCGCTGACCCAGGGCCTGTTCCTCGGCGTCTGTTCGGGCGGGCCGTGCCCCGAGCGGACCCGGAGCGGGCAACCAGGAGAGATCTCTTCCGCCCTCGGGCGGAGGCTCCGGTTATAAGACGGCCTCCGATTTCCGGACCCCTCTTCACCCGAGCAGAGACTCCCATGCTCACCCTGCGCGGCGCCCCCGCTCTTTCCGAGTTCCGTCTGTCCAGGCTGCTCGCTCGTTGCCGCGAGCTGGAGCCGACCGTGGCCTCCCTCTACGCGGAGTTCGTGCATTTCCTCGATGTCGAGGACGCCCTCTCGGAGTCCGAGCGGGCCCTGGTGGACCGGCTCCTGGAGTACGGCCCTCGGCTGGCGGAGCACGATCGGCGCGGCAGCTCGCGGCTCGTGATTCCGCGTCCGGGCACCATCTCCCCCTGGTCCTCCAAGGCCACCGACATCTTCTACAACTGCGGATTGCGGAACGTGCGGCGCGTCGAGCGAGGCGTCGCGTACTTCCTCACCGACAAGAAGGGCGCTCCCCTGGGGGCCGAGTCGGTTGCGCGTCTCGAGCCGGCCCTGCACGACCGGATGACCCAGGTGGTGGTGGATCGGGAGGAGGAGGCCGCGGTGCTCTTCGCCGAGCACACGCCTCGGACGCTCACCACCGT
>QKJM01000298.1 GCA_003249315.1 Archangium sp. | reverse complement strand
GCCTATTCGTGGGTGGGCGAGGGCGTGAGGCGCTCCCACTCTCGCGCCCAGGTGGTGGAGGTGTCCGAGGGGCCGCTGGAGGTGGCTCACTGACGGGCTGACGCGGAGGCTCCCTTTTCGGAGACGAAGTCCGCGGGAGTGGTGACGGTATCTCTCCTTCGGGCATCTGTTAGGGTGGGCGTGGAAGAGCATGCCCCTGACAGCGCGCATCGAGTGGTTCTGCGGGCCACCGGCAGCCCTCTGGCGCAGGGACTTGCCCTGGGCTGGTCCGCGAATGAGGTACCTGCTCTGGGTGACGCTGGCCGTGCTGCTGGCGCCGCGGGCAGAGGGAGCGGAGTCCGAGCGCTTCGACGTGCAGGCCTTCCGGCCGGTGGGTGCGCCGCAGGACCTGGCGGTGGTGGAGCAGTCACGTCCACTGGCGCGCGGCTCGCTGGCCGGAGGGCTCTTCATCCACCACATGTTGGAGCCGCTGGTGCTGGTGAGGGAGGGCAGCGACAGGAAGGCGCTGAGCGTGGTGGGGAGCCGGTTGCAGGTGGAGGTGCTGGCGGTAGCGGGGCTGTGGGACTGGGCGGAGGTGGGGTTGGCCCTCCCGCTGGTGGTGGAGCAGGGCTCGGACAACCTGGAGGCACTGGGGACGGAGGGAGGGGTGAGGCCCCTGGTGCTGGGGGACGTGCGGCTGCATGGGAAGGTGGCGATGCCGGGGTGGAGGCGGCGCGCGGAGGAGAGGGGCCTGGGGGCCGCGCTCACGCTGGGAGTGGGGTTGCCGACGGGCAGCGTGGAGGACTTCGCTGGAGAGGGAGCCCTCACCTGGCAGCCGGGGGCGGTGGTGGACTGGCGCTTCGACTCGGGGGCGCTGGTTACCCTCAATGGAGGGTTGTGGGTGCGCCCGAGGAGGGAGCTTCTGGGTGTGCCTTGGGGCACCCTGGCTACTTTCGGCCTGGGTGCTGAGTGGCCGCTGACGCGCAGCCGGCGTGTCTCGGCGGTGGGGCTGCTGACGGGCAGCACCTCGCTGGAGGGGGGACAGGTGCCAGCGGAGGCGCTGCTGGGGCTGCGCTGGTACAGCCCCCACGGGCTCACCTACACGCTTGGCGCCGGAGGAGGCTGCGGCTGTGCCTTCACCGCGCCCACCTTGCGCCTCTTCGCCTCGGTGGTGTGGGTGCCGCGGCGCATGCCCGAGTGGAAGGCCCTGGAGAGGACTCGCCTCGGGCCGGAGGAGCCACCTGCTGCCACCATGCCCCCGGAGCCCGCGCGACTCCCGCCACGGTTGGTGGATTGGGATGGGGACTCGCTGCTGGGCGCGGTGGATGAGTGTCCCACGGTGGCGGGTCCGGTGGAGAACCGGGGTTGCCCGGACGAAGACAGGGACAGGGACGGGGTGGTGGACCGGAGGGATGGGTGCCCTACTGAAGCGCAGGGGCCGCGAGGGAGCGGCGGGTGCCCGCTGGTGCGAGTGGAGGCGCGCGAGCTGGTGCTGCATGAGCCGGTACGCTTCGCCACCGGGCAGGAGGTATTGAGGCCGGAGTCGCTGCCGGTGCTGGAGGAGGTGGCGCGGGTGCTGTTGGAGCACCCGGAGGTGCGGCGGGTGGAGGTGGTGGGGAGGGTGGACGGCCTGGGCGCGGAGGCGCGGGCGCTGGCGGGCCGGAGGGCGGAGCGGGTGAGGAGCTGGCTGTTGGAGCAGGGTATTGCCGTGGAGCGGCTGTGTACGCGAGTAGGGGTGGGAGAGGCCCGGCGCATGGCGGAGAAGAGCCGGGTGGAGTTTGCGCGGCTGTACTCCGCGCCGGGTGTCGCGCCGCCCTGCCCGAGCGAAGCCGCGGTGGCAGTGGAGCCGAGTGCGGTGGCGGCCGGGACGCCGGTGAGCCCGCCTCGGGGCGAGAAGGACTGGGAGGCGGTGGAGCGGAAGCTGGCCGAGTACGACGCGTGGGGCCAGCGCCTGCAGGAGGAGCAGGTGGCACCGCCGCACCGGGTGGCACCGGGCTATCTCGTCACCGAGTCGCCTTTTCGCGAGCAGGCGATAAAGGCTCTCATCAATGCCACGCACCAGTGGGCCTGGACGCATACGGACGACCCGGACTTCTCGAGAAGGAGCCCGGCGGAGGTGGCGCTGTACCTGCTGGCGAGCCGTGCCTGGCTGGCCACGGCGCTGGAGGGGAGCCACTACGCGCCGGTGCATCTGGACTACAACCCAGACTTCGACCCGGAGGTGTACACGCTCGAGGAGGTGCTGCTGGAGATGGGGGTGGGCCTCGTGCCCGGGGTGGGCGAGGTGGAGGACCTGCGTGCGGCGCTGACGGGGGTGTCGCTGACGGGCAAGCACCTGACGAACGGGGAGCGGGTGTTGGTGGGGGCGGCGGTGCTGGTGCCGCTGGTGGGCGGCGCGCTGCTGAGCAAGGGGCCGGAAGCGGTGGAGCGGGTTGCGCTGCTGACGGGACGCGGGGTGGAGGAGGTGAGAGTGCTGGCGCGGGTGGCCTCACACCTCTCGCCGGAGGAGGCGAGGGAGGTGGAGCGGTTGCTGGAGAAGCTGGGGCGAGGGCAGCAACTCACCGAGGAGGAACTGGAGGCATTGGAGAGGCTCGCGCAGAAGCTGCGAGAGCCGGTGGCGGAGGCGCTGCGAGCGTTGCAGGCGGGGAGGAGGGTGGGGCTGCTGGGGGCGCGCACGCTGCCGGACGGCAGCCGGATGGTGGTGGGCTCCCCGGCGCACAAGGC
>QKJM01000308.1 GCA_003249315.1 Archangium sp. | reverse complement strand
GTCGCCGTGCCGGATGCCGGCCCCTCGGAGCCGGCCCCTGCGCAGCTCTCTCTCGAGTACGCGCTTCCAGATGCCGGATTGGCGGTCATCCCCCTCGTTGGCGAGGATGACCCCCGGCCTCTCGTCGAGCCCTCCTCGGAGCTCGAGCTGCGCAGCTCGCTGGTGCTCAAGAACTACCGCGTCCGGCTCTTCGACGAAGTCGAACGCGCCATGGTCTCCGATGACATCGCCGAGGAAGGCGCCGAGGGCCTGCTGTACCGAATCTCCCTGCCCACGCCCCTGAAGACCGGCCACAAGTACACGCTGGTCATCGACGCCCAGACCGGCACGTCGATGACCGATGCGCTGGGACGCGAGGTTCCCGACGTGCGAATCCCCTTCCAGGTCGCCGGCGAAAAGGAAAAGCCAGCGGCGCCTCCCAAGAAGCGCCGGCGGCGCTAGCCACCGGGCGCCTCTCTCGGTTCAGTGCTCAATCCGGCGCGGAGGCTCCGGGAAGACGTCCGGCTCGAGCACATCCGCGGAGTCCCGCACCAGCTCCGCCTCCTGCTGGGCCAGGAGCACCTCGCGGGCCGCCTCGGGCCGCCCGTACGAATGCCCCTGGACCACGAGGAACTCCCGGAGCGCGTCCCGCAGCTCCAGCCCGGACTGGTAGCGCTCGAACGGCTCCCTTCGCAGCGCCCGGTGAACCACGGCCCGCAGCGGCTCGGACACGCCCTGGGCGGCCCGCTCCACGTCCTCCGGACCGAAGTGCTGAATCCGCGAGGCCATCTCGGTGATGGGAAGCCAGCTCGGCTCCTCCGAGCGCAGTTCGGCCAGCGAGCCCATCACCGGACCCGCCTCCAGCGCCGCCCGCTCCACGTCCTCCAGATCGAACAGGTGCCGGCCCGTGAGCAGCTCCATCAACACCAGCCCCAGGGAGAACAGATCCGATCGGGCATCCACCTTCTTCAGGAGCATGCGCTCCGGGGAGGCATAGGCGATGTCTCCCCGGAGCACCGAGGCCGTGGTGGCCTCGCGCCCGGGCAGCAGCGAGTACGCCACGCCGAAGTCCACCAGCTTCACCTCACCACTCACCCCCACCCGGATGTTCTCCGGGTTGATGTCCCGGTGGACGATGCCCAGCGGCTCTCCACTCTCATCCGTGAGGGTGTGCGCGTGGTGGAGCGCATCCGCCACCTCGGAGACCACGTAGCACGCGAAGGCCTCGGAGAAAGGCCGCTGGCGCATGGCCGCGAGACTCAACATCGTATCCAGCGAGCGGCCCTCCACGTACTCCATCACCAGGTACGGCAGGCCCTCATGCAGGAGCAGGTGGAACACCCTGGCGATGCCCGGGTGACTGAGCCGGTACGCGAGCTGTGCTTCCTCCTTGAGCCGCTGGAGCTGTTTGCCGCTCTCCGGCCGCGACAACCTCTTGATGAGCACGGAGCCTGCGGGCCCCCGAGCGTAGCGGCGCCTGGCGAGCACCAGTTCCCCGTTGCTCCGCTGGCCCAGCTTGCGGATGAGCTCATAACGAGTCCCATCCACGGAAAAGAGAAGACGGGGGTTGCTCGAGGACTCGGGCGTGTCAATGGACATCTCGGGCTCTCCTTGCAGAGGGAATACTGGAAGTAGGGTCCAACTCCCTTACTTCCAGCATCATCCACGCTACCAGACCGGACTGACACAAGGGCCCGACCTCTCGGCTCGGGTCATTCCTGGGACAGGTCGCGATCCTGGGAGCGAACGCGCTCGAGCACGCGCAGATCGCTCTCGGTAGGCCCGAGCTCGAGGAGGAGCCGGCTCACGTCATAGAGGAGTTCGCCACGGTCGAAGACGGGCAACCGAGGGACGTCCTGCATGTTCAGGCCGTCCAGGGCTCGGTTGTAGGTGGTCTCCATCAGGGAGCGGAGCTGAAAGGAGTCATAGAGGTTGTACTCGACGAGGAAGCGAAGGGCCTCCAGGTCCCCTCTTTCACGGTACGCGCGCCACAGCAGCACCGCGTCCCAGCCGTTCACGCCCTTCATGTGGGGAGGCCGGCCGAGGCCCAGCCGGTCCTCGATCTCCTTCAGCCCCCCGCCCATCCCCAGGCGCCGGCAGACGAAGCGTAGATCGATGTGCCCGTCCGGCTGCGGGAAGCCCTTCCCGAAGTACTGGCGCAGCACTGGGACGTCGAAGCATGAGCCGTTGAAGGTCACCCACAACCGCCGCTCGGCCATGGCCTCTGGCAGGGCGTCCAGGTTGCGACCCTGGAGGAAGACATCCAGGCCGCCCTGGTGGAACAAAGCCACCACCGTGGGGATCTGCTCCTGGGCGCCGTCAGTCTCGATGTCGAAGAAGACGGCGTCATGAGCGAACTCGGGGTACAGCCGCCAGTGCTCACGTTGGGGCACCATGGCCACCAGGGCCTTCAAGTCCTTCCGGGCCAGAGCATCGCGGGCCAGATCCAACCGCCGGCGCGCCATGTCGTCCAGCTTCCGACTCAGCACCACCCCGGCCGTGGGAAAGTCGTCCCAGGAGAGGATGCCGCGGGCCCACAGGTCCTTCTCCCGCCAGGGGCCCACTCCGGGGATGAGCTGGAAGGTACGCTGAAGCATCACTCCAAGGGACCTAGCCGACCCTCCACCAGATCCGCCAACAGGGGGATGTCCGCCTCGCAGAACGGGAGCGCCTGCATCTCCGCCGGCGTCAGGAAGGCCAGCGCGCTCGAGCCCAGGGGCTTCGGTTCCCCCGACACCAACCGGGCCACGTACAGCACCAGCTCCACCGTCAGGTCCACATACTCGTGTCGCCCCGCCCATAGCCGCCTCCCCACCTGGAGCTGGACGTCCAGCTCCTCCTGGCACTCACGAGCCAATGCCGCCGGCTCGGACTCCCCGGGCTCCACCTTCCCTCCCGGGAACTCCCACAATAGCGCCCGGCTCCCACGCGGCAACCGCTGCTGCACCAGGAATCGAGAGCCATCCCCGGGCTGAGGGATGAGCGCGGCCACCACGCGGACCGTCTTCCTGCTCTCCGGGGTCAACCGCTCCTCCCGCCGCCCAGACGCAGGGCGTACAGGTAACCATTGTTGGAGAGGACATACACCTTGGAGTCCGCCACCCGAGGCGTCGCGGACACGCCCGCCCCCGGATCCCATGCCAGTCGAGCCTGGCCCGTCCGCGGGTCCACGAACATCAGCGAGCGCTGGGCGGGAACGAGGAGCATCCCCTTGACCAGCACCGGCTCGAAGCCCGCCCGCTCCTGGAGCTTCTTCGACCAGAGCAACCGCCCCGAGTCGCCCAGGTAGGCATCCAGCCGGTCATCTCCAGCGGCGATGACCACGTCCCCGCGCACGAGGAGCGCGGTGATGCCCTGGGCCACCGAGTTCCACAGCACGTCGCCCGTCTCGGCCTCGAGCGCGTAGACGCCGCCCGAGTACGACGCGGCGTAGAGCCGGCCGGACTCGTCCAGCACGGGCGTCGTGTCCACGTCGATGAACTGGCCGCCGCTCGGCGCCAGCGACTTCTCCCAGAGCAGGGTGCCGTCGGTCAGATCCAACGACACCAGGGTGCCATCGGAGAAGCCCACCCAGGCCGTGGTCCCCCGCACCGCGGGCGCGGAGGCCCGATGGATGGTGAAGCCGGTCGGAGGATCCCTCCGGTAGAGCCAGGCCAGCTCGCCCGCTTCCCGCCGCACCGCGAACAACGTGTCGCTCTGCGAGGCCACCAGCACCAGGTCACCGGCGATGACCGGGCTCGTCGCCAGCGCCTCGCCAGCCTGGTACTTCCACTTCAGCTCGCCCGTCTTCGCGTCCAGCGCATACAGCAAACCGTCGGAGCCGGGGACGTAGACGGTGCCCTCATGCACGGTGGCGCCGGCATAGAAGCGGTTGCCGGCCTGGAACCGCCAAGCCACCTCGCCACCAGGGGCCACGCTGCGCACGTAGCCATCCCGATTGAGGACGACGACCCGCTCGTTCCGCGAGTCATACGCCGGTGTGGCCATCTCCCTCGGGGCGTACTCGAGCAACGAGGGCCCGACGAGCGGCGTCCACCAGTCCACCGAGAAAAGCTGGCGGGGAGCCTGACGCGGCGCCTCGGTGACCGGATTGCCGTACACCGGCACCGAGCTGCACCCACCAAGCAGACCCGCCGCGGCGAGCCCGCCCACCCAATACTTCCACCGCCTCACGCTCCGCATCATACCTCTGGACTACCCCGCGTCCTGGGCGGCCGCGGACTGGGGCTCGGGCACCTTCACGCCCTGCGCCGTCAGCACCGCCAGCCGCTCCGTGGCCAGCCGCCCCGCCGCCGTATCCGGCTGGGAGGCCTTCAGCTCACTCAACACCTGCGCCGCTTCATCCTTCCGGTCCAACTGCACCAGGATGCGAGCGCGGTGGTACTGCCCCATGCCCTGCAGGTACTCGCCGGACTCCACCTTCGCCATCTGCTCGAAGGCGGCCAGCGCCTGGTCGAGCTGGCCCTTGGCCTCATGGGCGTAGCCCTGCCCCTCCAGCGCGGAGGCCCGCAGCGGCTCCTGCTTGGGCGCCTTCTCCACGAACTCGCCGAAGGCCGCCAGCGCCGCGTCGTAGTTGCCCATCCGGTACTCGGCCTTGCCCAGCGGCAGCGCCGCCGTCACCGCGGCCCGCGTCCCCGCGTGCTCCTTGCGGAACTCGCTCAGCGCCTTGACCACCGCCTGATCCTTCTCCTGCTGGGAGGGGAACGGCGGCTCGTCCTGACCCGGCTGCGCCTGCGCGCCCGCGACCGGCCGCTCCACCACCTTCATGGCTTCGCCGAGCTGCTTGGCGGCCTGCTCCTCACCGCGGTTGGAGTACCAGTTGACGAGACCCGCGACCAGGCCGCCCAGCAACAGCAGCACCGCCACGGTGCCGATGAGACTCTGCCGCTTGATCAGCCAGTCACTCGCCTCGGAGCCGAACTGCTGGAAGACATCCGGCTTACGAAGTTCCTTCTGCACCTGCTTCTCTGACTTCTGGGCCACGGTGGTTCGCACCTCTCTAAAGGTCGAAGGGCGGGCAATCTACGGAGCACGCACCCGCAGTGTCAACGCATGCGGCCATCAATGCTTCCCGGCACGCTTGGGGTTCTTCCGGGCTTCCCTCTTCGCCCTACCCGGCCGCTCGCGGAACAGGAGGCGGATCGGTACCCGCAGATCGAAGGTCTTCCGAATCTGGTTGGTGATGTACCGCTTGAACATGTCCGGCACCAGCGCGGGCCGGTTGCAGGTGATCGCGAAGGTGGGCGGCGCCACCCCCACCTGGGCCATGTAGTACATCCGCAGCGGTTTGCCCCCGACGATCGGCGCCGGGTGGTTCTCCACCATGTGCTCCAGCAGTCGGTTGAGCTGGGGCGTGGGCGCCCGGTAGCGGAACTGGTCCGCCAGCTCCACCGCCAGCTCCAGCACCTTCTCCACCTTGGAGCCGGTGAGCGCCGAGGTGAAGACGATGGGCGCGTACCCCACGAACTTCAGCGCGTGCTTGAGCTCCTCACGGAAGAGCTCCTGCTTGCGCTGATCCGTGGAGATGAGATCCCACTTGTTCACCACGATCACCAGCGCGCGGCCCTTCTCCTCGGAGATGCCCGCGAGCTTGGCGTCCTGATCCACCGCCGGCTCGGTGGCGTCCATCAGCAGCACCGCCACATCGCTGCGATCCACCGCCTTGAGCGCCGCCACCACCGAGAACTTCTCCAGCCGGTGGGCGATCGTCTTCTTGCGCCGGATGCCGGCGGTGTCGGTGAGGATGATCTGGCGCTCCTTGTAGGTGAGCTCCGAGTCGACCGGATCCCTCGTGGTCCCGGGCACGTCGCTGGCCACCACGCGCTTCTCCTTGAGCAGCGCGTTGACCAGGGTGCTCTTGCCCACGTTGGGCCGGCCGATGATCGCCAGCCGGATGGGACGCTCCTCCTGGGGCACCTCCTCGACCTCGGCGCCCTCCCCTGCCCCCTCCTCTTCCTCGAACTCGGCCTCCTCGGATCGGACCTCCTCGGGGGCTGGAGGCGGCATGCGCTCCACCACCGAGTCCAGCAGGTGCCCCACCCCGATTCCATGCTCGGCGGACAAGGGGTGTACCTCGCCCAGGCCCAGCCGGAAGAACTCGGCGGCGTGTGCCTGGACGGTCTGCGCCTCGCTATCCAGCTTGTTGGCGGCCACGACCACCGGCTTGCCACTCTGGCGCAGGTAGGTGGCCACGTCCTGATCCGCCGCGGTGAGACCCACCCGCGCGTCCGTCACGAAGAGGATGATGTCACACTCCTCCACCGCGAGCTGCGCCTGCTCTCGCACCTGCTGCAGGAGCGAGTCCTTCTCCCCGGGCACGAAGCCGCCCGTGTCGATGATGGTGAAGACACGACCCTCGTGCTCCACGTCCCAGTACTGACGATCCCTCGTGACACCCGGGATGTCCTCCACCAGGGCGATGCGACGCCGGGCGAGGCGATTGAAGAGCGTGGACTTGCCCACGTTGGGGCGGCCCACGATGGCGACCAAAGGCTTCATGGATTCCTACTCGTAACCCAGCTTCTTGAGGCCCGCGGCGCGCTCGCTCCAGCGAGGTTCCACCCGGACACGTAGCGAGAGGTACACGTGCGCCCCCAGCAGCCGCTGGATGGCCTTGCGCGCGTCCGTCCCAATCGTCTTCAACATCTGTCCCTGCTTGCCGATGATGATGGCCTTCTGGCTGTCGCGCTCCACGTAGATGGAGGCGGCGATCCGGATGAGGCCCGCCAGCTTGCCCTGAGGCGCGCCCGGAGGAGGATCTCTCTCGGACTCATCGAAGAAGTCCACCACCACCGCCGTGGAGTACGGAATCTCCTGCCGGCAGTGCCTCAGCACCTGCTCGCGGATGTACTCCGACACCAGCGTGCGTTCGGCCTGGTCCGTCAGCACGTCCTCGGGGAAGAGGGGCTCCCCCTCCGGCAGATGCTGGAGCACCGACTGGAAGAGTTCCTCCACCCCATCGTCCTCCCGCGCGGAGATGGGCACCACCTCGGCGAAGGGGAACTCGTGGCGGTATCGCTCGATCAGCGGCAGCAGCACCGGCTTGGGGATGGTGTCCACCTTGTTGATGACCAGGAAGGTGGGCTTGCCCGCCTTCTGCAGCCGCTCGAGGATGAAGCGGTTGCCCGGCCCCACTTCGGGCTTCTCGGTGTTCACCGGCTCGACCAGGAAGAGGACGAGATCCACCTCGTCCACGGCCTGCAAGGCCACGTCCACCATGTACCGGTTGAGCTCCCCCTTGGCCTGGTGGATGCCGGGGGTGTCGATGAAGGCCACCTGCCCCTCGGGCCGCGACACCACGCCCAGAATCCGGTTCCGGGTGGTCTGCGGCTTGGGAGAGACGATGGCGAGCTTCTCGCCGGTGAGCTGGTTGAGCAGCGTGCTCTTGCCCACGTTCGGCCGGCCGATGAGCGCGGCGAACCCGCTGCGGTGTGTCTGAGGATGCATCTCTGCTTCGAAGGTAGGAGGTGGTCTGGGAGTCCTCCCTGAATGCGGAGGACCCCAAAAAACTTCAAGAATTTCGGAAACTTCCGTTCCTGACAGGCAGGAGGGCGCCTCTAGGCCTGCGCGGAGGTCGAGATGGACAGCTTCTCGATCCGCACGTCCGTCTTCGGCCGGTCGCCCGGGCCCTTGGGGATTTCGTTCGCGATGCGATCGGCGATCTCCTGGCCCTGGACCACCTCTCCGAAGATGGTGTGGCGGTTGTTGAGGTGCGGGGTGGGCACCGCGGTGATGAAGAACTGGCTGCCGTTGGTGTTGGGGCCGGCGTTGGCCATGGCCAGCAGACCCTTCTTGTCAAAACGGCGGCCGCTCTGGAACTCATCCTCGAACCTGTAGCCGGGCCCGCCCGTACCACGGCCGAGCGGATCCCCACCCTGGATCATGAAGCTGGGGATGCAGCGGTGGAAGATCGTCCCGTCGTAAAGAGGCTTGCCGACCATGCGCTCGCCGGTCGCAGGGTGCGTCCACTCCTTCTCCCCGGTGGCCAGCCCGACGAAGTTCTCCACCGTCTTCGGCGCATCCTTGGAGAAGAGCTTCACCACGATGCGACCCTCGGTGGTGTCGAAGGTGGCATAGAGTTCGGTTCCCGCGCGCGCCTCGTCCATCATTCCCATGAAAATCTCCCGGGTCGAAACCCCTCTAGAGGATGGGCGGCGGACCATATGCGCCCGCTTCCTCGACCGCCAAGGAGTTTCAGACCGGGGCGTCTTCCTTCGGACCCTCCGAGGGGGGAGGTTCCGGCTCGGAGGGTACCCCCTTCAGCTCCCGCCCCTGCTCGATCAGCTCCAGGGTGTGCCGGGCGGCCGCCTGCTCCGCCTCCCGCTTGCTGCCGCCGGTGCCTCGCCCGAACACCTCCGGGCCGATGCACACCTCTACCTCGAAGATCTTCCGGTGGTCGGGCCCGGACTCGGAGACCACCTGATAGAGCGGCGGTAGCTTGAGGCGCTCCTGCACCAACTGCTGGAGTCGTGTCTTGAAGTCCCGTCCGAACGTGCGGGAGACCTCGTCCAGAACCTCGGCGAAGTGCCGATCCACCACGGTCTGAACCGACTGCAGCCCGGAGTCCAGGTAGAGGGCGGCCAGGATGGCCTCGACCGCATCCGCCAGGACCGAGTTCCTGTCCCGCCCGCCGCTCCGCTCCTCCCCTCGCCCGAGCAACAGCAGCTCTCCCAGCTTCAGCCCGCGGGCCACCCGGGCCAGCCCCACCGTATCCACGATGTAGTCGTGCATCCGACTCATCTGCCCCTCGGTGGCGTCGGGGAATCGCTCGTAGAGGCGCTGACTGACGGTCAGGTCCACCACGGCATCTCCGAGGAACTCCAGCCGCTCGTTGTCCCTGAACGACTCGTCGGGGTGCTCGTTGACATAGGAGCTGTGCGTGAGGGCGGTGAGGGCCAGCTCGGGACGGGAGAACGTCGTCCCCAACCGCTCCTCCAGCGCCCGCACGCGCTCCTGAGAGTTCAACTTCGACACAGGCTACTCCGCGAGCTGGCTCGCCAGCTCCTGGGCGAGGGCATAGGGGTCCGCCTCCCGCCTGGCGATGCGCCCGGCCACCTCGTCGAGCTGACCGAGCTTCCTCTCCAGCCGCGTCAGCGCGCTGCTCAGCAGCCGCTCGCGCAGCAAGGCCACGAACTGCGCCGCCGCCCGGTTTCGCTCCTTCACCTCGAGCTGCCCCGTCTCGTCCAGGAAGGCGCGGTGCTCCTCGATCTTCTTCAGCATCCCATCCACGCCCTGATCCTTCGCGGCCACCACCTTGATGATGGGCGGCTCCCACTCGCGAGGCCCCTCCGGCTCCTCCACGTGCCGACCCTCGGCCTTGGCGAGCACCATCCGGTGATGGGCGTCATGATCCATGGGCGGCGCCTTCACCGCGTGACGCAGCTCCAGCATCATCCGCAGCTCGCGCACCACCCGATCCGCCCCGTCCAGGTCGGACTTGTTCACCACGAAGAGATCGGCCACCTCGAGGATGCCCGCCTTGATCGCCTGGATGTCGTCACCCATGCCGGGCACCGTCACCACGATGGTGGTGTGCGCCATCTGGGCGATGTCGATCTCGTCCTGCCCCACGCCCACCGTCTCCACCACGATCACATCCCGCCCCATGGCATCCATCACCCGGATGCAGTCACCAGTGGCGCGCGAGAGGCCGCCCAGGTGGCCGCGCGTGGCCAGCGAGCGGATGAAGACGCCCGGATCCGTCGCATGATCCTGCATGCGGATGCGATCGCCGAGAATGGCGCCACCCGTGAAGGGGCTGGTGGGATCCACCGCGATCACGCCGACCGTCTTCCCCGCTTTGCGCAGGTGGCCGATCAGCCGATCCGTGAGGGTGGACTTGCCCGCGCCCGGGGAGCCGGTGATGCCGATGATGTAGGCCCGCCCCGTCCTGGGGAACAGCTCGCGGAGGATCTCCGTGGCCTCCGCCTGGCCGTCATCGATGTTGCGCATGAGGCGCGACGCGGCCCGCACGTCGCCCTCCAGAACCCGCTGGGAAAGACTCGCCTTGCTCACGACACTCACTCCTGGGAGTCGCCCGCGCTGAGATCCACCACGGCCTCGGCGGGCACTTCGAGCAACCCCGCCACCAGCGGGACGACTCCGGGGAAATCATCCAGTTCGAAACGCTCCGCCCACACCTTGCCCTGGGGGCCGGCCAGCAGCCCGCGGAAGGTACGGCCCGACACTCGGGCCGCCGCGAAACGGTAGGGTCGGCCCTCCGCCTCCAACAACCCCAGCAACTCCAGGCTGCTGAGTGGGGGGACCAGCGATCCC
>QKJM01000297.1 GCA_003249315.1 Archangium sp. | reverse complement strand
CGATGCCTTCGGAGCAGTCGAAGCCACTGCCATCGCGAGAGGAGCTGCGGGCCCGCTGCGGACAGCGACTCGAGGGGAAGGCCCTGTACCAGGCCATGGACGAGCAGGGCTACACGCTGGGGCCGAGCTACCAGTGGATCGGCTCGCTGGCGCGCGAGGGCAGCGACATCCTCGGAGAGATGACGGTGCCCACGCTGCCGGACGAGTGGAAGGACTACCCCTTCTTCCCGGGGCTGATCGACTCGTGCTTCCAGGTGCTCGCGGGATGGAGCCTGGAGGACGGGCTGCAGCGGAAGGACTCGCTGCTGATTCCATTCAGCATCTCGCGCTTCAGCTTCTTCCGGAGGCCCGAGGGGCGGATGTGGGTCCATGCCCGGTTGGAGGGCGACGCACGGAACTCGTCCGAGGAGTCGCTGAGTGGAGATCTGCGCATCCACGACGAGCAGGGGCTGGTGGCGGAGGTGCTCGGCTTCCGAGTGAGGACAGCGAGCCGGGAGGCCGTGCGGCGGGCCACATATGCGCGACGGGATGAAGCCCTCTACGAGGTGGCCTGGCAGCCCGAGCCCGTGCCGCGACTGGCCTCGGTGCTGGTGGCGGACGGACGACCCTGGCTGCTGCTGATGGATGCGCGGGGCGTGGGAGATCGACTGGCGGGCCTGCTGGAGGCGCGCGGGGCGCCCGTGGTGCGCGTCCGTCCGGGGAGCGCGTTCCGCGAGCTGGAGGCCGGCGGCTTCGAGCTGGATGCGCGGCGCGCGGAGGACTTCACGCGCTTGCTGGACGAGGTGGCCGGGCCGAGAGGCTGCGCCGGCGTGGTGTACCTGTGGGGCCTGGATGCGGAGGTCTCAGGGGACGCCTCGGCGGAGACGGTGCAAGGGGCCTCGCTGGAGGCGAGCGGTGGCGCGCTGCACGTGGTGCAGGCGCTGGTGCGGAGTCCGGCGCCGCTGTGGCTCGTCACCCGGGGTGCGCAGGCGGTGAGGGAGTCGCGTCCGCCGCTCGCGCTGGCGCAGTCGCCGCTGTGGGGTTTCGGCCGGGTGGTGGACCTGGAGCACGCGGAGCTGCGCTGCACGCGAGTGGACCTGGATCCCGAGGACGTGGAGGAGAGCGTCCGGCTGCTGCACGCCGAGCTGGGACGGGACGCGAGCGCCCCCGAGCGGGAGGTGGCCTTCCGCGGAGGCGTGCGCCTGTACCCGGCGCTGCGGCGGGCCTCGAGCCCCCGTGGAGTGTCGCCCTCGCTCCGGGCGGATGGCACCTACCTGATTACGGGAGGCCTGGGAGGGCTGGGCCTGGAGGTGGCGCGATGGATGGTGGAGCAGGGCGCTCGCCACCTGGTGCTGGTGGGGCGGCGAGCTCCCTCCGAGACGGCGGCCGGGGTGGTGCGGGAGCTGGAGCGTGCGGGAGCATCCGTCACCGTGGCCTCGGCGGATGTGTCGCGCGAGGAGGAGGTGGCGGGGCTGCTCCAGAGGCTCGACGGAGGCGCGCCGCCGCTGCGAGGTGTCGTCCACGCCGCGGGAGTGCTGGCGGACAGGGCGCTGGTGCAGCAGGACATGGAGCGCTTCGAGCGGGTGATGGCACCGAAGGTGGCGGGAGCGTGGAACCTGCACCGGCTCACCGAAGGCCGGTCGCTGGACTTCTTCATCCTGTTCTCCTCGGCCTCCGCGACGCTGGGCTCGCCGGGCCAGGGCAACTACGCCGCGGCGAATGCCTTCCTGGACGTGCTCGCCCACGAGCGGCGAGCCCGAGGACAGGTGGCGCAGTCGCTCGACTGGGGGCCGTGGGCGGAGACGGGGATGCTGGGTGGGGAGGATGGGCAGGCGGCGCGGGCTCGTGAGCGTCGAGGCATCCGGTCGCTTCCGACGCGGAGGGCGCTCGAGTTGATGGGCGAGGCCATGGCGGGAGCCCGGCCGCGGGTGGCGCTGCTGTCCATCCAGTGGCCGGTGTACCTGGAGACGCTGGGGGCGCAGGGCCGCTCGTCCTTCTACTCGGCGCTGGCGCCGGCCCGGCGGGTGGAGGGGCCTCGTGCGGCCGAGGCGAGACAGGCGCCATCGCGCTACCCAATGGCGGATCGACTCCAGGCAGCGTTGCCTCACGAGCGATCGGAGGTGCTGACGGAGAGCCTCAAGGAGGAGATCGCGCGCATCCTCCGGCTCGAGTCTCCTCGGGAGGTGGACTGGAGCCAGGGCTTCGTCGAGCTGGGAATGGACTCGCTGATGGCCATCGAGCTGCGCAACGCGCTGCAGAAGGGGCTTGGCGGCAAGATTCCCGCGACGGTGGCGTTGGATCACCCGACCCTCGACTTCCTGGTGAAACACCTGCTGGAGGGGGTGCTGAAGCTCGATGGGGAGGAGGCGGCGCCGAAGTCCGAGGCACCCGCGCGCGCCGCCGTGCCCGAACCCGTGTCGGGAGAGTCCCTGGAGAAGGAGCTGGACGCGCTGTCGGACGAGGAGCTGGCGCGGCTGGTGGCCGAGGATCTGGCCAAGGAGTGAGGCAGGGATGAAGCCCGAGGAGCTGAACTACCGCCAGTTGCTGCAGCAGCAGTTGGTGAAGATTCGCAAGCTGGAGGCGCGGCTGGAGCAGGCGGAGGCCGCGCGCCAGGAGCCGATCGCCATAACGGGAATGGCGTGCCGGCTACCGGGGGGAGTGGAGAGCCCGGAGGCCTTCTGGGAGCTGCTGAAGAAAGGGGTGGACGCGACGAGCGAGGTGCCCCCGGA
>QKJM01000350.1 GCA_003249315.1 Archangium sp. | reverse complement strand
GTCGGACACGTGGCCGCGGGCTCGAACAGGCACCTCATCAACAGCTTCTCCAGCCGCGGCCTCACGCTCGAGAGGGAGGCGGAGGCGAGGCTGGAGGGGTATGGGTGGCCAGGGAACGTGCGCGAGCTGGAGAACGCGCTGGAGCGCTCGCTCATCCTCTCCGGGGAGGGAGGGATTGAAGCGGAGCACCTGGGGCCAGCGGGGCCGTCGCTGGGGCGTGGAGGTGGCAAGGGGGGGCGCGCGGCGGATGTGCTGAGCGAGGGCTTCAACCTGGACGCCTTCGAGCGGGAGCTGCTGTACGCGGCGCTGGAGCGTGCGGGAGGCAACAAGACGGCGGCGGCGAAGCTGCTGGGCATTACGCGGCGCCGCTTCTACTCCCGCTTGCAGAGCCTCGGCGAGAAGGTGACGGACACGGACGAGTCGCGCGACGCCCTGGAGTGAACACTCGCCTCCGACTTCGGGGCGGGCAGGCAATACGGGGGAGATTGCCCAGGTTGCTGAGCCCGGGCTTTCCCGCCTGTTCTGCAACGGAGGCAATCATGCGCACACGGAGCGACGAGAGGACTCACGAGGCGGAAACCGTGGGGCCTTCCCGCGAGGAAGCCCTGGGGGCGCGGGTCAGGGCCTTCCTGCGAGGCGAGCTGATGCTGGCGGACCTGTGCGAGCTGACGCGAGAGGAGTTCTACATCCTGTCCGAGCAGGGGCGGCGCTTGTACCAGGAGGGGCTGCTGGACGAGTCTCGGAGGTTGTTCGAGGCCCTGACGGTGCTGGAGCCCGGGGAGGGCTACTTCCACTCGTGCCTGGGCCTCGTCCAGCAGCAGCAGGGAGCGCTGGACCAGGCGCGGCGCGCGTATGACCAGGCCATCGAGCTCGACGAGACGGACGTGTCCTCCCGCTGCAACCGCGCGGAGGTGCTGCTGCAGTTGGGGCACCTGGAGGCGGCGTCGGAGGACCTGAAGCGGATCGCCGAGTTGGATCCTGAAGGCAGTCTGGACCACAGCCAGCGGGCGCGAGGGATGGCGCTCGCGCTGGGGACGCTGGTGCAACGGGCCATGGAGGCCAGCCGGGCCTGACACCCCCGGGGCTGTCTCGGGTCCTACTTCGTGCCGGCCACGTTCGGCGGCTCGTAGGTGGCCGTCGGGTCCACCTCCTCCGCGTAGGCGCTCGTCCAGGTGTCGGTGAAGAAGCGCTCGAGCTGGCTGGCGAACGCGGCGCCCTCCACCACCACGCCCACGTTGCGGCTCTGGGTGAAGTAGTCCCGCTCCCAGTTGCTCGTCCCCAGCCAGGCCGACGTGCCGTCCACCACCAGGTACTTCGCGTGTACCACCCTCGCGAAGGGGATGTGCCCGCCCGACCACTGTGGAATCGTCACCAGCTTCACCGTCAGCCCCGGCGGTGCGTGCAGCGCCTGCAGGCCCTCGATGGTGCCCTGGCGCTTGCTCCAGTCCGCCACCAGCAGCTCCACCTTCACCCCTCGCGCCGCCGCTCGCTTCAGCGCCTCCTCCAGGTCCGGGAAGGGACGCCCGTCCCGCCCCTTCGCCTTGTATGTGAGGAGCTGCACCCGCACCGAGCGCTCCGCCCCGTCGATGAGCCGCACCAGCCGGGGCAGGTCCCACGTCTCCTCGTCCGGCAGGTACCCCTGGGGGCTGAGCGCCGGCGTCACCCTCACCGAGCCTTCCGCGTACTTCGTCTCAAAGGGGCCTCGCGCCGCCGTGTCCTTGGCCGGAGGGGCCTCTCCTCCCGCCAGTGCCCAGTCCTGCTCGAAGACGTCCGTCAGCGCCCGCACCACCCCGGGCACCCGCACCCGCAGGCCCAGCTCCTGGATGTGCTCCAGCGAGCGCCAGTCGAAGTTCTGGCTCCCCAGGTACGCTTCCCGCCCGTCCACCAGGAAGTACTTCGCGTGCAGCACCCCTCCCATGCTCGTCGCCGTGTCCAGCCGCCGTACCTCGATGCCCGGCCGCTTCGCCAGCCGCTCCATCGTCTCCGGGTACGTCTTGGAGAACTTCTCCTCCGCCAGCAGCCGCACCCGCACTCCCCGCTCCGCCGCCGCCTCGATGGCACGCACCACCGTCTCCAGCCGGCTCCCAGGCGCGTTGCTGACGTAGAACTGCGCCAGGTCCAGCGTCGTCGTGGCCCCGTCCACCATCTGCGGCCACACGTCCCAGGCATCCGGGATGTCCGCGTGGTCCAACGTCGTCTCCACCGGGCTGCTCTCCACCAGCAGCAGCTCCGCGCTCTCGAGCTCGGGCGGGAGGGCGCGCCGGGCGGGCGTGGCGCAGGCGAGGGGGAGGGCCAGGGGGAGGAGGGCGACGACTTTTGTCAGAGACATGGGCGCACCGTACAAAAACACGAGGCCCCCCGCGACTACTCGCGGGGGGCCCCGGATACTTCACGGCGTGTCTGTCTTTTCCGCTAGTTGCGGAAGCGGATCAGCAGCTCCGCCTGGAGCGGGCGGTTGTTGTAGCGCGACAGGCCGTAGTAGTTGGTGCGCGAGGCCGACGTCTCCCAGCGGTCCGTCATGGCGAGGCCCTGGGTGTTGTTGAGCACGTTCACCACCATGAGCGTCAGCTCCAGCTTCTGCTCCATCTTGAGCGCCCGGCCCAGGTCGTAGCGCGCCTGCGCGTCGACGATGAACTGATCCGGGTTGCGCAGGATGGAGATGGTCTCCGGGTTGTTGAAGTCCGGCTGGCCGCTGCTCGGGTTGATGGTGTAGCCCG
>QKJM01000295.1 GCA_003249315.1 Archangium sp. | reverse complement strand
CCCCCTTCATCGCGTACATCCTGTCTCCCTCCCCCGAACGAAGAGCCCCGTTGGGGTCAGATGCGCATCTGGCCGATGAGCCGAACCTGTCTCTCGGTGCCGGTAGGTGTCGAGGAGGTGGGGGTCTCCCGAGGAGGTATCCGGTACGAAGTGTCTGACACCTTCTTCGGGGTAGAGTGCTTCGCCAGGAGGAGCCATGGCGGACATACCGGATGGAGGGCAGGTCGAGGTGAAGGGCTCGGGTGCGAAGCCCTACATCCTCAAGAATGTAGGGGGGGTGTACTCGTGCAGTTGCCCCGCGTGGCGCAACCAGTCGGTGGCCATCGAGCAGCGCACCTGCAAGCACCTGCGCAAGGTGCGAGGTGAGGAAGCCGAGGCCGCTCGGGTGGGGCAGGCCGCGCCTCGGCCCCAGCGGCAGGCGAGTCGTTCCCGGGGCTCCAGCGCCTCCTCCGAGGACTCGGGCCGCGCGCCGCCGCTGCTGCTCGCCCACACGTGGGCGAATGACGTGGACCTCTCCGGCTGGTGGATGAGCGAGAAGCTGGATGGAGTGCGCGCGTACTGGGACGGCAAGTCTTTCTGGAGCCGCCAGGGCAACGCCTTCCTCGCGCCCGACTGGTTCACCGAGCGGTTGCCGGACTTTCCGCTCGACGGAGAGCTCTTTGGGGGACGCAGGGCCTTCCAGCGCACGGTGAGCATCGTGCGGCGGCAGGACCGGAGCAACGACTGGAAGGAGCTGGCCTTCGTCGTCTTCGATGCGCCGAGTCTGGATGCCCCCTTCGAGGAGCGGCTGAAGGCCTGCGAGCAGTACATCGAAGACGTGGCGCCACCGTATGCGGAGTGGCTCGAGCACGAGCGGTGCCGAGGCGTGGAGCACCTGCGCGAGGAGCTGGCGCGAGTGGAGGCGCTGGGGGGCGAGGGGCTGATGCTGCGCCAGCCCGGCTCACGCTACGAGGCGGGGCGTTCCACCACGCTCTACAAGGTGAAGAGCTTCCGGGATGACGAGGCCCGGGTGGTGGGGCATCTGGCGGGGGCGGGCCGGCACAAGGGACGGCTGGGCGCGCTGGAGGTGGAGCTGCGCAACGGGGTGCGATTCTCCGTGGGCACGGGCCTCTCGGATGCCGAGCGCGAGAATCCGCCGCCGCTCGGCTCCATCATCACCTTCCGCTACCAGGAGCTGTCGAGGGATGGTGTGCCGCGCTTCCCCTCCTACGTGGGAGTGCGCGTGGATGCGGACTTCCCCGTGCGAAGTGTTTGACACCTTCCTGGCGCCCGCGGTCATGCGCGAGCGGCGCGCGGGCCACACTGCGAGCGTAGCGCGTCACGCTCTGCCGTGGAGAGCACCGTGACAGGGTGCTTCGGATTGCCGCTCGCGCGGTCGAAGAACGGATGTGGCCACGTCTTGCCGTGGAGCTTCCAGCCGAGCATCTTGAGGAGCGCACGCGCGAACAGGCGCACGTTCGGCTTCACCGAGCCGGGCGGCGGACTGCCGATCGCGTACTTGCCGAAGATTCTACCGCGCGGCGCGCCGAAGACCTCGTCACACGGGCGCGTGTTCGGCGCCTGCTGGAACAGTTCGGTGGCGATACCGATGAAAGGTAGCCGCGGTGACACAGTGTTGCCGAGCGGCGTCTTGCAGCAACTCGCGTACCAGCGATAGAGACCTTTGGGCCTGAGCTGCACGGCGGTGATGAGCTCGATGCCACGCTCGAACGAGAGCATCGATGGCGCGACCTGCACGATATCCGAGCCGCCGTGCTCGTCGAGCAGTTCGGCGCGGCCGAGGTGGTGCAGGAACGCCTGGCAGTCGTCGCAGTAGCAGACGACGCGGTTCACCGTGGCTGGCGCCGCATCGCGCAGCCATCCGTGTATCTTTCCGCAACGACACTGGAGCTCGACGTCTCGAGACATGGGAACCCTCCTCCGTTTCCAGAGCCGCCAGGGGGAGACCCCGCTGCGCTCCGGGCCAGCGCATAAGACGGATATTCAGCTCCCTGAACCCGGCGCGAGCTATCCGAGCCAGGCAATGAGGGCGCGCACGGCCTCCTCCCGTCGCCGGGAGGCCTCCTGGACGCGCTGGAGCGTTCCCGCCAGCGCGCCCATGCCCTTCGAAGCCCGCTCGGGGGCGGTGCGGTAGTTCTCGGCGAGCTGCTCCAGATGCTCGCGCAGGCGTGGATGGCGCTCGAGCAGGCGGGCGGGCTCGGTGTCCGGCTTCACCTCCGAGACGAGCGCCGATGCGAGCTGCCGCCACTCCTCGATGCTCCGCCCGGTGCGGTTCGCGAAGCCACGGTTCGCCATGGGCCTGACGAAGAAGGGCATCGACGAGAAGTCGCGCTTCGTGTCATCGAGAACATCGCGGAGCGCGGTGACGAGCGTGACGGGATCTGGGCTCATGGGCGAGGAGCCTACCGCACCCACCCCCGGGCCTCGGACAGGTACGGACTCTGAGAGCCCTCTCAGAGACCTCTCAAGCAGGGTTGCGCGGTGCGCCGTAGGGTGCGCCACATGGTTGCCTTCCTCGCCGCTTTGGTGCTTGCCGCCTCACCTCCGGAGGTCACCCCGCTGACCTTCACGGAGGCCCTCTCGCTCGCCGAGCGCACTCCCGGCCCCACCAGCGCCGCGCGTGCCGTGCAGGCTCGCCGGGAGCAGAGCGAGCGCCTGTCCTCGCTCCTCCTCAACCCCCAGTTCACCATCGAGCCCGGCTACCGGCGCCGCCCCGGC
>QKJM01000319.1 GCA_003249315.1 Archangium sp. | reverse complement strand
GAGCCATGGGCGTGGATGTCAGACTGTTCACTGTGAGGAGCCGACGCATGCACGGTTCGCGACGATGGGCCCCACCGGCCGCGACTTTCGATCTCCAGAAGGTCATCCATCAGGTGCGTTTCGCCTTCCGGCCCGACGAGAAGGGATGGGGGGGCTCGTCGGTCTGGCCGGCCGTGCTCGACCCGGTGGTGTCGCCGGAATTTGGAATGGACGCCCCCCTCTACAACGGCACTCCCGCGCCGGATCTGCAGTTCGAGCTTCCACCGCGATTCCCATCTTCTCCGCGGAGGGCCATCAGAGGGTTTCCGGGGTGGCATACAACGGGACGAGCTTCCTCGTCGTCTGGACCATCAAAGGCACACGGGTGAGCGCGGAGGGGGCGGTGCTGGACCCCGTCGGCATCAAGCTGGCCAGCAGGCTCTCGGCCTGCTCGGCTCGCGCCGACGGAGGGGCGCTGGCCGGCTGGGTGATCCATAGCGGGCTCGGTGAGCCCGGCCCCTGGTTGCTTGCCAGGTCGTTTGAAGTCAAACTATTTTGATGGACATGCAGAGTGGTGGTTGGTAGGTACCGGCGGGTCCGCTTGAGCGGACAACCATGTCTCGCATCGTCCTGACCGCTCGTCAGGCGGTGGTGAAGGGGTGGTTTTCAGCCGCGTGCCGTGGCTGCGGAGCCGAGGCCCTTGGGGGCCTCTTCCGCATGCGAGTCGCCCTTGTGCGCTCCGCCAGGCAGCAGCGGGGTTTCCAGGGGTCTACCCGAGGCCTCGGGAGAAATCGATTCGAGTGCATCGCGCCCGGCCCCTCGGAGAGGGATGGCCGTGTCGTGCCCTCCACCGCTCGGGCCAGGAGCCATTTTCGTTGCGTCACATCAGTCATCGCCCCCTCCTCCTCGTTGCCTCTACCTTTCTGTGCATCTGGCCCCTCGAAAGAGCAGCGGCCGAAGAAGCGGATTCACAGGACAGCCTGCATGTCGGCGGGGCGCTGCGCTTCAACTACTTCGTGAAGAGCTGGGAGGGGCAGGGGAGCAACCGCCAGCGTTTGGGGGACGTGGCCTTCGACACCTTCCGCCTCAACGTGGACGGGCGGTTGTCGGACCTCCTGCTCTCGGCCGAGTACCGCGTCTATGCCGGCTACTCGATGTTGCATCATGGCTACATTGGCTACGCATTCTCGGATACCACCCAATTGCAGTTGGGGGTTCACCGTGTCCCGTTCGGCCTGCAGCCCTATGCGTCGCACAACTGGTTCTTCGTGCTGCCGTACTACCTGGGCTTCGAGGATGACTACGACCTGGGCCTCAAGCTGGTGCATGAGAACGGCCCGTGGAACCTGCAGCTCGCCTTCTACAAGAACGACGAGGGCAGCTACACCGGAGGAAGTACCGCCAGCGCGCGCTACTCCTATGACGTCGTGCCGGTGAACCCCGCCAACCCTGGCGAGGCGTACCTGGAGACGGAGCAGGCCAACTCGGAGACCAACCAGCTCAACGCGCGGGTGGCCTACCGCATCGACCACGGCGAGCTCGGCGCCACCGAGCTGGGTGCATCCGCGCAGGTGGGGCAGCTCTACAACGACATCACCGGACGGTTCGGCCTGGGCTGGGCCGGCGCGGTACACCTCGATGGCTACTACGGGCCATGGAACGTGAAGCTCGAGGCGCTCCACTACTCCTATGCGCCCGCCAACCCCGAGGGCGTGGACGATGCCTTCGTCACGGTGGGCGCCTACGATGCCCCCTACAAGCTGGCGAGCCGGGGAACGGTCTTCGTGGCGGGAGTCTCCTACGACCTGCCCGTCTCCTGGGGCCCCATCTCCAAGCTCACCTTCTATGACGACTACAGCTTCCTGCTGAAGCCGCAGGCCGGGTACGAGGACTCGCACCAGAACGTGCTCGGCATGCTCGTCACCGCCGGCCCCGTCTTCACCTACGTGGACGTGGCGGTTGGCAAGAACCAGCCCTGGCTGGGGCCGAACTATGGCACCGCCCTGGCCGAAGGCTCACCTGATGCCCGTTGGGAGGGGCGGTTCAACATCAATGCCGGCTACTACTTCTGAGCACCTGTTGGGGACTGATTCCGCTCCCGAGCGGACGGCCACGCGCGAGGCGCAGGCCACGGCCATCGAGGACGCGAAGATCTCGGTCCTGGGCCTGAGGAAGATCTACGGCCGTCGTCCGGACAAGGCACTCGCCCTGCTCCAGGAGGGGTTGTCCAAGGACGACATCCTCAGGAAGACGGGCTGTACGGTCGCCATCCAGGACGCCACGTTCGAGATTCACGCAGGGGAGATCTTCGTCATCATGGGCCTGTCGGGCAGCGGCAAGTCCACTGTGCTGCGCTGCCTCAACCGCCTCATCGAGCCGAGTGCGGGCCGCGTGGTGGTGGACGGCATCGACGTCACGAAGGCCGACAAGGCACGTCTGCTGGAGGTTCGTCGGCACAAGATGGCCATGGTCTTCCAGAACTTCGGGCTGCTGCCGCACCGGAACATCGTCCAGAACGTCGAGTATGGCCTCGAGGTGCAGGGAGTGGACAAGGCCGCTCGTAGGGCCAAGGCACTCCAGGCGCTTGGGCTGGTGGGGCTCCAGGGCTACGCGGACAAGCTGCCCCGCGAGCTCAGCGGCGGCATGCAGCAACGGGTGGGTCTGGCCCGCGCGCTCGCCACCGACGCCGAGGTCCTCCTGATGGACGAGGCCTTCAGCGCGTTGGATCCGCTCATCCGCAAGCAGATGCAGGACGAGCTGCTCGAGCTGCAATCCAGGATGAACAAGACGATCGTCTTCATCACCCATGACCTGGACGAGGCGCTGAAGCTGGGCAGCCGCATCGCCATCATGCGCGACGGCGCCATCGTGCAGCTTGGCACGCCGGAGGAGATCCTCACCCAGCCGGCGAACGACTACGTCCGGGCCTTCGTCCAGGACGTGGATCGCACCCGCATCATCACCGCGGGCGCCATCATGAAGCGGGTGGACGTCATCATGCACCCCAAGGACGGTCCGGCGCTGGCCGTCAAGCGGATGCGTGAGACGGACACCTCCACCCTCTTCGTGACGGACGCCTCGCGCCGGTTCCGGGGCGTGGTGCGCATCGACGACGCGCTGACCCTGGTACGAGAGAACAAGCACAGCCTGGAAGGCGTCATCGACACGGACGTCCCCACCACCACGGCCGATACGCCTATCGCGAAGCTGGTCCCGGTGGCGGCGGGCACGGCGGTCCCCATCGCCGTCCTCGGAGAGGACCGGACCTTCCTGGGCATCGTCGGGCGTGCCTCCATCCTGGCGGGCATCGCGGGGGAGCAGCACTGATGGAGCTTCGCATTGGAGAGGCCTTCGAGCGCCTCATCGAAATACTTCAGGAGCGGTTCGATCCCTTCTTCCACGTGTTGGGTGACGGCCTCACCGCCGCCATCCGTGGCCTGGAAGGCGTGCTGCTCTTCCCGTCCAGCTATGTCCTCATCGGGTTGCTGGCGGTGGCCTCCTGGCGGCTGTCCGGGCCGGGCTCCGCGGTACTCTCAGCGCTGGGCCTCCTGCTCATCGACCTGATGGGGTTGTGGCAGGCGACGATGGAGACTCTCGCGCTGGTGCTCAGCGCGGCCATGGTGTCGCTGCTGTTGGGCATCCCGCTGGGCATCGCGAGCTCCTATAGCCGATGGATGGAGCGGCTGCTGCGCCCGGTGTTGGATCTGATGCAGACGATGCCCGCCTTCGTCTACCTCATCCCCGCGGTGCTCTTCTTCCGCCTGGGGAAGGTGCCAGGCGTGGTGGCCACCGTCATCTTCGCCATGCCGCCGGCGGTGCGCCTCACCCTCCTGGGCATCAAGCAGGTGCCGCGCGACGTGGTGGAGGCGGCTATCGCCTTCGGCTCCACGCCCCGGCAACTGCTCTTCAATGTGCAGCTCCCCATCGCGCTGCCCACGCTGTTGGCCGGCGTGAACCAGACGATTCTGCTGTCGCTCTCCATGGTGGTCATCTCCGCGATGATTGGTGCGGGGGGCCTGGGCGAGCAAGTTCTCAAGGGCATCACCCAGCTCCGCATCGGACTGGGCTTCGAAAGCGGTATCGCGGTGGTCATCCTGGCCATCGTGCTGGACCGCCTGACGCACGCGCTGGGCCAGTCCCGGACGCGTCCCTCATGACGGACAAGGAGCACCCACCCGTGAACGCAATTCAACGCAGCACACCGGCTCTTCTGCTGGCCACCCTCGTGGGCCTCTTCCTCGGAGCCACGGGCTGCAAGAAGGAGCAGCCCGCGCAGGACACCCAGGCGCAGTCCTCCCTGGCGCCGTCCGAGCAGGGCAAGGGCGTCGTCAAGCTCGTCTATGTGAACTGGGCCGAGGGCGTGGCGATGACCCACCTGGCTCGAGCCATCCTCGAGGATCGGATGGGCTACCAGGTGGAGATGACCATGGCGGATGTCGCGCCCGTCTTCACCGCGGTGGCGAGCGGTGACAGCGACGCCTTCCTCGATGGCTGGCTCCCCGTCACCCACAAGGACTACATGGAGCGCTACAAGGAGAAGGTGGTGGACCTCGGTCCCAACTACGAGGGGGCGCGCATCGGTCTGGTGGTGCCTTCCTTCGTGGAGGCCTCCTCCATCGAGGACTTGAACGGGATGAAGGAGCAGCTCGACGGGCAGATCGTAGGCATCGACTCCGGCGCGGGCATCATGAGCACCACGGAGAAGGTCGTGAGCGAGTACGGGCTGGCGCTCAAGCTGATGCCCTCCAGCGGTCCGGCGATGACGGCCACGCTGAAGGACGCCATCGGCAAGAAGCGCCCGGTGGTGGTGACGGGCTGGAAGCCGCACTGGAAGTTCGCCCGCTGGGAGCTCAAGTTCCTCGACGATCCGAAGGGCATCTATGGTGGGGCGGAGACCATCCACACCATCGCCCGCAAGGGCCTGGAGCAGGACAAGCCCGAGGTGGCGAAGTTCCTGCGGAACTTCAAGCTGGATGATCAGCAGCTTGGCAGCCTGATGGGCGCCGTCGCCGAGAGCCAGGACGAGCCGGCCAAGGCGGTCCGCGAGTGGGTGAAGCAGCACCAGGCGCTCGTGGATGGCTGGATTCCGAAGGCCTGATCCATCCTGGAACGATGGGGCGGAGGCTCGCTCCCTCGCTCGCCACCTCCAGGTGTGAGGTACCCGTCACTGTCGGCACCGCGTTTGTGGCAGGGTATCTCCCATTCTGGAGGCGGAGATGAACGGCTGCTCGTTTTCCAACCTGGGGGAAGGGGCTGGTTCGAACGTTCGCGGAGTAGGAGCACCGGGCCCGGGTTGCTGGCAGGAACTCCCCCATCCCGAGACCAGGGGTGGGGAGCGCCCACTGGCGTGGACATCTTCTCCAGGAGAAGCGGGCGCACGGGGAGTTCGGGCCGGGAGCCGCCAGCCGTCCGCTGTCGGTGAAGGGTCGTGCCAGTGAAGAATGCCAAGGGCGGAATCGTCGCGGTGCCCGAGCGCGCCACCGAGGCTTCGGACCTCGAGGAGCTGGTGCGCGAGCTCACCCGCGCCCAGCGGGAGCATGCGGAGCTCATCGACAACATCGATGGCATCGTCTGGGAGTCCTCCTCGTCGGACCTCCACTTCACGTTCGTCAGCAAGCAGGCCGAGCGCCTGCTCGGCTATCCGACTCGGTGCTGGTTGGAGGATCCCAACTTCTGGGTCAACCACCTGCACCCCGATGACCGCGCGTGGGCACCCGCGTTCTGCGTGAAGGCCACGTCGGAGTGCAGGCCGCACGAACTCGAATACCGGATGGTGGCCGCGGATGGCCGCACCGTGTGGCTGCGCGACATCGTTACGGTGATCGTCGAGGAGGGGCGCCCCGTCAAGCTGCGGGGCATCATGGTCGACGTCACCGAGCAGCACAGGAACAAGGAGCGTCTGCAGCACATGGTCTCGCTGCTCCGCGCCACGCTCGATTCGACGGCCGATGGGCTGCTCGCGGTCAATCCGAGCGGGCTGACCGTGGCCTACAACCGGCGGTTCCAGGATCTCTGGCGGCTCTCGGATGAGATGATGGGCTCGCCGCGGAACGTCCTGACGGCCCCTCCCATCGTCGAGCAGATCCTCGACCCGGAGCCGTACCTCGCGCGGCTACGGGAGCTGGATGCGGCGCTGGACCAGGAGGGCCTCGAGGACATCGAGCTCCGCGATGGGCGCGTCATCGAGCGGTCCGCTTTCCCCCAGCGGCAGGGGGACGCCATCATCGGTAGGGTCTGGAGCTTCCGGGATGTGACCCAACGGGTTCGCGCGGAGCAGGAGCGGGAGCGGCTGCTGAGCGAGGCGCATGAGGCCATCCGCGTGCGGGACGACTTCCTCTCCATCGCATCACATGAGCTGAAGACCCCGCTGACGCCCCTCTCGCTCCACCTCCAGGTGATGCAGCAGCGAGCGGCGGCCGGACAGCCCATCCCCTCCGCCCTCGTGGAGAAGACGCTCACCCAGGTGAAGCGGATGTCGGGGCTGATCAGCGACCTGCTGGACGTCTCACGCATCGAAGCGGGGCGGCTGGAGCTGGAACTCAAGTCCGTGCCACTCCGGGAGCTCGTCCGCGAGGTGGTGGCGGACTTCCGCCCCATCAGCACCCACCACGTGATCGAGTGCGACGAGCCGGCGGAGGAGGTCATCGTCCAGGGAGATCGCGGCCGGCTCGCGCAGGTGCTGACGAACCTGCTGGAGAACGCCATCAAGTACAGCCCCACCGGGGGGCTGGTGCGCGTCATGGTCTCCCGAGGTCCGTCCGAGGTCGTCGTCTCGGTCGCCGACAGTGGAATCGGAATCCCCGCGGATCAGCAGGTACACCTGTTCGAACGCTTCTTCCGGGCACGCAATGCGCCCATCTCCGGATTCGGGGGGCTCGGCCTGGGGCTCTACATCTGCCGGGACATCGTCGAACGTCACGGTGGTCGCATCTGGGTGGAGAGCAAGGTGGGAACGGGTTCGACCTTCCGCTTCACCCTCCCGGTGGTCTCGGCACGGGCGTAGGCACGGCTCGACGACCCTTGCGGTTCCCGTGGTATATCACGCCGGTATCGTCGAGCCCCCCGGCTCGCGCAGACCTTTCTGCTTCCTGAGGAACCCTCATGTTGGAACAGGAGTATTTCGGAAATTCGATCCTCCGCTGGATCGTCGCCGCCGCCATCGTCCTGGGCGCCGCCGTGTTCGGCGGCCTCTGCGTCAAGCTGCTGAAGGCGCTCGTCCAGAAGATGGGCTCGCAGCTCACGCGCCTCATCGTCGAGGGCACTTCGGTCCCCATCACCCTGCTGGTGTCCGTCTTCGGCATCCGCATCGCCAGTGAGTCGCTCGTCCTCCCGAGCAAGCTGGTGTACTGGGTGACCTCGGGGACGACGCTCCTCATCGCCATCATCATCACCTGGCTCGGAGTGTGTGTGTATGACGCCCTCCACAAAGGTGTCTTCGAGCCCTATGCCCGCAGGCCGGAGAGCCCCATCGAGCTCCACCTCTTCGTCGTGTTGCGGACGCTGGTGCATGTCGTGGTGTGGGCGGTGGGTATCGCCACCGGGCTCAACAGCATCGGCTTCGAGGTGACGGCCATCCTCGCGGGTCTCGGTATCGGCGGCGTCGCGCTCGCGCTCGCCTCGCAGGACACGGTGGCCAACATCTTCGGCGGCGTCATCGTCCTCACCCAGCGTCCCTTCAAGGTTGGCGAGCGCGTGGAGGTGGCTGGCGTCAACGGCTGGGTCCAGCACATTGGCCTGCGCAACACCATCATCCGTAACTGGTATGGCCGCCTCGTCCTCGTCCCCAACAAGAAGTTCACCGACAGCATCGTCACCAACATCGACAGCCAGAGCTGCTACTACTTCGAGGTCCGTCCCCGGTTGGATGCATGGACCCGCCCCGAGCAGGTGGAGCAGGCCATCCAGATCCTGCGAGACATCGTCAATGACATCGAGCTGCTCGACAAGGGCTCGTGGGTGATGTTGGACAAGATTGCGCAGGGCTACCTGGAGCTCGAGTTCTGGTTCTCCGTCTCTCGCTGGAGCCCCCAGGAGCAGGATCGCTTCTCGGACGAGTACCAGAAGATCTGTCTGGCCAAGACGCAGGTGAACCTCGAAATCCTGCGACGTTTCGAGGCGGCGGGACTGCGCCTGGCCCTGCCGCTCGAGGTGAAGTGGGAAGTGCATTCCGAGCCGGGTGGCCCGTGGCGCACACCCCCCATGGCTCAGGCCGAGCCGAAGCGGGCCTCGGGCACTCTGCCTTGAGGTGAATTCCTCTCGGGACGGGTGTGGATGCCTTCCAGCACCACGCCGAGAATGCCCGAGAAGACCTCGGGGGGGCTCATCTCCAGCTCCTCGAGCACCTCGGGCTGCATCATCTGGTCCACGACGGTGAGGAGCACGCGGATGACGAGCCGCGGCTCCACGTCGGGGCGAAAGGCGCCGGCCCTGACTCCCTCCGAGAGGAGCGCGCCGAAGCGGAGCTGCACTGCTTCGCGCCGTAGCTCCAGCAGGCGCTGCCAGAGAGAGGGGGCCTCGCGCTGTATGTCGCGCAGCACGGTGGCGGCGCGTCCGTAGCGTCCCGTGAGAAGCTGGACGAAGCGCCGCAGCTTCTCGCTGAAGTCGAGCCGCGTGTCCTGGAGGATGGCGGCCTGCTCCTGGCCGAGTCGGGCGAAGCTGGACGACAGGACGGCCTCCCCCAGCATCTCCTTGCTGGAGAAGAAGCGATAGAGCGTCTTCTTGCTCATCCGCAGCGAGGAAGCGAGTTCGTCCATGGTCACGCGTGAGTAGCCGCGCTCGAGCATGAGCTGCTCCGCCTTCTCCAGGATGCGCGCGTGCGTCTCGCGGGCTTCCGTCATGAGGTGGCTCCGAGGGCGGGCCCCTTGTAGACCATCTTCACGCCTCCTTCGGGGCCGAACGTGATGTTGCGACGCACCGGGCGCACCGGCCCGTTCTCGGTGAGCTCGAAACGGTGGGCGGCCAGCAGGGAGCCGAGGACGATGCGCATCTCGGACAGGGCGAAGGCGGCTCCGAGGCAGCGCCGGGCCCCACCTCCGAAGGGGAGGTACTCGAAAGGAGAGAAGCGGCGATCGAGAAAGCGCTCGGGACGGAAGAGCTCTGGTTCCGGGTAGAGCTCGGGGTCGGCGTGGACGAGGCTGATGGCGGCCATGACGCCCGTGCCGGGAGGCAGTTGCCGCCCACGGAGCGTCCAGGGCGCGCGCGTCCGCCGGCTGACGAGCGTCACCACCGGGTGGAGACGCAACGACTCATCACACACGGCTGAGAGATAGGGCAGACGGGCGAGGGCGTCGGGGTCTGGCACGGGTCCGAGCGGAGCCAGCTCCTCCATGAGCTTCTGCTTCACCTGTGGCAGCCGATGTGTCCAGTAGAGGCCCCAGGCCATGCCGATGGCGCTGGTTTCATGGCCGGCGAGGAGCAGGGTTCTCAGCTCGTCCTTGAGCTCCACGTCCGTCATGGGCTGCCCGTTCTCGTCGCGCGCGGAGAGCAGGAGGCTGAGGATGTCGGTGTGGCTGCCCTCGTGCCCTCGGCGCAGGGCGATCTGCTCGGTGAGGAGCGCGTCGAGCTCGGCGGCGTGGCGCTGGAAGCGACTCCAAGGGCCCACGCCGCCGAAGGAGCGCCGCAGGGGCACGAGCATCATCAGCGATGGTGAGTAGGACTCGAGGTAGGCGACGATGACGTCGCGGAAGCGGCGTACGCGCTCGGGCTCCTCGACGCCGAAGATGGCATGGATGATGACCGCGAGGGAGATGTCCTGGGTGAGTCGCTGCGCGTCGAAGGGGCTCTCGGGACGAAGGGCCGCGGCTGACTGGAGGGTGAGATCCTGCATGAGCCCGCCGTAGGTGCGCATGCGCTCGCCGTGGAAGGGCGGCATGAGCAGCTTGCGCTCTCGCTTGTGCCGGGGATCTCCGAGGAGGAGGACCGAGTTGTCGCCCAGGACGGGAGCGAGGGACAGGTTGCTGAGGGGCTCGAAGACGGAGGGGCTGGCGCCGAAGATGTCGCGGATGCCTTCGGGGTGACCGGTGATGACCACATTGCCCATCGGCAGCGGGGCCGTGAACGGATCTCCGTATCGAGAGCGGCACTCCCGAAAGAAACGGGGGGTGTCCCGGAGGAACCGGAAGCTCTGTAGCGGGGCGAAGCGAGGCCCGGGGGGCAGGGTCACATCGGACATGGCGCGTCTCCTGGCGCGGAAACCCTAGAAACCATTCCAGTTTCCGTAGTTTCCTTCGAGTCCCCCATTGGTGTTCTGCTGGCAAGAGAAAAATACAGCGATGCTTGCCGGATTGTTGGGTCCAAGACGATCCTGGTGGGCGTGAGAATGTCCGCTTC
>QKJM01000988.1 GCA_003249315.1 Archangium sp. | reverse complement strand
GAGGGTGAAGAATACGAAGACGATGCCTGCTGGGCCATCTTCCTCCAGGAGTTGGTGCAAGAACGTGACGGGGCGCGCTCGCGCATCAACCTACTCCTCGAGAGACTGGAGGCGCTGGGAGGAGAGCAGAGCGACTACCGGGTGGCCTGGGCTCGAAGCCTGCTCGCCAAGGATGAGCGCGCTCTCTCGGAGTCCTTCGCAGCGCTGCTCATGCTCCATGGGGAGGAGATGGAGAGGCGGGTGCATTCCATGACGGCATCGGAGATGAAGCTCGCCCCCTATCGATACCTCTGGTTCGAGGGGCTCGCCCTGCTCCGCCTGGCGGAAAGAAGAGGTGTGCCCATCGCTGACGGCTACTACACCTACTGTCCGCCCCTGGCTCGAATTCCAAGGGAGGAGCGCGGCAGTTCCCCATCCAGGTGAGGCAAGCGGGTCCGAAGAGAGACCAGGAGAGAGCCGCAAAGCATTGGAGCACTCGGACCGGCCCTCTCCTGCGGGAGAGGGAAGGCCACCTACGCCTTGCCCACCACCCTCTTGAGGAAGCCCCAGAAGCGGCCCGCGCGCGCCTTCAGGTCCTCGCCTCGCCGCTCCTCCGCCGCCCTCGCCGCCTCCTTGTTCACCCCGAGCCGGCTCTGCAGCTCCTCCGGCGAGTAGTGCGCCGCCAGCGTCGCCCGCACCTCCTTGCGCGTCGCGTACTCCACCGCCGTCACGTGGACCATGCACTCCGCGTCCAGCTTCAGCGTCACCGCCACCCGAACCGAGCCCTTCGGCCCCTTCGGCAGGCCATCGATGCGCACCGTGCCCAGATACTCGTTCGCCGCGATGTGCGTGTCCTCCCCCTGGAAGATGGACAGCTCCAGCGCCTCCTCGTCGTCTCGCGTCGTCGCGATGGCGAACTGTCGCTGCGCCGGCAGGGCCGTGTTCCGCTCCAGCACCCGCGTGAAACCACCCCCGGGCAGACCCACGCCAATCGTCATCGGCAGCACGTCGATGAGCACCACCCCCGCCGCCTTGTCCACCGCTCCCGCATAGAGCGCCGCTCCCAGCGCCACCGCCTCGTCCGCGTTCACGCTCGCGTGCGGCGGCTTGCCGAACAGCTCCTTGAGCCGCTCGCGCACCAGCGGCATCCGGCTCTGCCCTCCCACCAGGATGATCTCGTCGATCTCCGCGGGCTTGAGCTTCGCATCCAGCAGCACGTCCCGCACCACGTCCAGCGTCCGCGAGACCAGCGGCGCACACGCAGCCTCCATCTCCGCCCGCGTCAGCGTCACCTTCAGGTCCCGAGGCCGCCCCGCATCATCCATCATCAACATCGGGATGTGGACCTCGTACGAGGTGCGCTCCGAGAGCGCCACCTTCGCCCGCTCGGCCGCGTCGCTCACCCGCGACAACGCCACATTGTCGCCCTGGAAGGGCACGCCCTCCTTCTCCTGGAAGCGCTCCAGCAACAGGTCCACCAGCACGCTGTCGAAGTCCAGGCCGCCCAGGAAGACGTCACCGCCCGTGCCCAGCACCTCGAACACGTTCTTGTCGATGCGCAGCACCGTGGCGTCGAAGGTGCCGCCACCCAGGTCGTACACCAGCACCCGCTTCGTCAGCTCCCGGTTGAGGCCGTAGGCCAGCGCCGCCGAGGTGGGCTCGTTGAGGATGCGCTCCACCTTCAGCCCCGCCATCCAGCCCGCCTTGCGCACCGCCTCGCGCTGCGGCTCCGAGTAGTACGCCGGCACCGTCACCACCGCCCGCTGCACCTCGCGGCCCAGGTGCGACTCCGCCATCTCCTTGCACTCGCGCAGGATGAGGCCCTGCACCTCCTCCAGCGACAACACGTTCTCGCCCAGGCGCACCGCCGCCTTGCCGATCGAGTCGGGGACGACCTGGTAGTGGAAGCGCTCTCGCACCTGCCGCACCACCGCGCTCTCGTACGGACGGCCCACCAGCCGCTTCGCGCCGTAGATGGTGTGCGCGGGACGCATCACCAACTGGCTCTTGGCCCGGTGGCTCACCAGCAGCCGACCTTGCGCGGTCACCGAGGCCACCGAGGGAATTGTGTTGTAGCCCTCGCGCGAGCGCAGCACCACCGGCCGGCCGTTGCTCATCACCGCCACGCAGGAGTTGGTCGTGCCCAGATCGATGCCGATGACCGGGCCCGTGCCTTCAATCTGCTCGGGCGGAGTGAGGAAGACGGTCCGCACCACCCCCGGAGCGGCCGGAGGCTCGGGAACGGGCGCGGGCTGCACGACCGGCGCGAGCACCACCGGGGGCGCCTGCGCGGGACGGGCTCCCGGAAACGGCGTCTGTGCGGGACGGGCCACGGGGGCCGGCGTCCTCGCCGGACCGGGAGATGCGCTCTCGGGCGGAGAGGCGGGCATCGACAGATCGATGAAGAGGTCATCGACATCGATGTCGAAGGAGGTGATGGGCCGCTGGGAGGGAGGCGCCATTCTCGGAGCGGCGAGCGGAGTCACGGGCGCGGGCCGTGCCGCCACGGCGGCCTGGGGCCTCGGCGTCACCGCGGGACCCCTGGGCGCCACCGCTGGCGCCACGGGCTTTACCGCGGGAACCACGGGGGTTACCGCTGGCGCCATGGGCTTCACCGCGGGAACCATGGGGGCCACCACCGGCGCCACGGGAGCCACCACCGGCGCCACGGGAGCCACCACCGGCGCCACGGGAGCCACCACCGGCGCCACCGTCCTCACGGAGCCTATCGCGGGAGTCAGGGCC
>QKJM01000941.1 GCA_003249315.1 Archangium sp. | reverse complement strand
ATGCGGGAGGCCTCCCAGCGCTTCACCGCCAGTGCTGGGACCCGCGACGCCCTGCCGGGATCGCCCCCCTCCATGGACCAAGCCGGAGAGGGCGGCGGCTTCGCAGCGTCTCCCATGGGTTTGGGGCTCGAACCGGCACACCCCCCCAAGACGGCTAGGGCGCCAAGGGCCACGAGCATCTTCCATCCCGCGCCGCTCACGGCGTTACCTCCTCGAGACCCGCCAGACGGGCCATGTTCTTGCGCAACGCGGCGTACTCCTCGTCCGTCAGTCCAGCCCCCTGAGCCACGATGCGGGCAAACGGCTCGGGGATGAGGTCTCCCGGGGCATGGGCGTCGGTGTTCAGCACCAGGGGCGCGCCCGTCCGCCGGGCCATGATGGCCACGTGGCCGTTGGCCAGACTATGCCCCTTTCGGGCCGTGATCTCCAAATGCACCCCGTTCTCCGCGGCCCGGCGCGCGTCCTCCTCCCGGATCAGGCCCGGGTGGCTGAGAATGTCGGCGCCCGCCTCGATGGCCGCCCGGTTCGTCCCCGGTTCCACCGGCTCCACCGGACTCTCTCCGTGCACCACCACGACCCGGGCGCCCAAAGCGCGGCACTCGGCCACGTAGCGGGCCATCAGGGCCGGGGGCACGTGGGTCAGCTCGATGCCGGGAACGCAATGGATCCCTCGATGCGCGTTGTTCTCCTGACAGGCCCGGATGATCCGCGGAACGACCCACTCGAAGGTGGACATGTCGGCGTGGTCCGCGATGGCGATGGCCCTCAGGCCCACGACCTCGGCGCGGCGCACCAACTCAGAGGGAATGAGCTCCCCGTCGGAGAACAGGGTATGGGTGTGCAGATCGATCATGTGCTCCTCAAACGGCTTGAGGGCGCCCGTGGCGCCCTCAAGATGTGTGTCACGTGGAGGGAAACCGCTCCCGACGGAGGAAGGCGGCGCGCTCCTTCCGGGGCGGCACCTTGGTTTCCCCGACAGGATACCCCAGCGGCGTCAGGGCCACCACGTCGATTTCCGGGGGAGCGCCGACGGCCTCGGCGGCGCGCTCCGCGTCGAAGAGCCCCACGCAAACCGTGGCCAGCCCCTCCGCGTGGGCGGCGAGCATGAAGTTCTCCATGGCCAGGGCTACGTCGAAGGCCGCCCAGTCGCCCCGGGCCGTGGCGGCCTCGCCCTTCTTGAAGCCGGCCCGGCCCCGGCGGCCGCAAAACGCCACCACCAACGGTGCTTCCACCATGGCCTTCCAGGCCGGATTCGTCGGGGGCAGGCTCTGCTGGAGCGCTTCCTTCACCGCCGCCTCCGACGCCACCACCACTTCGCAGCACTGGGTATGGGCCCAACTCGGGGCCCACTGAGCTGCCTCCAAGAGGCGGTCGAGCACCTCGGCGGGAACCAGAGCGGACTGGTACTTCCGGACAGAGCGTCGCTCCCGGATGGCCTGGTAGAGTTCCACGGCTTTCCTCCCCAACTACCCTGCGAGCAAGAGAAATTGCAGCTTTTGCGAAGGCCGAATTTCTACCACGGGCTCCGCTGAACCGTCAACGTCACGCCCCATCCGGCTTCCGCCTGCACGACGTCTACAGTGTCCGTTCCTGTCCCGGGCCGGTAGCCGTCCACGTCCACCGGGACGACCCAGCCCAGGGCTTGGGAGCGGGCCTCGAGTTGTGCGAGAATCCACGAGCCGATCGATCAAGATGCTAGCCAATGACTTTGGGAGCCGATCCATGAGCCCGCGCAGCACCCAGCACCCCGTGCCTTCGTCCGCAGCCCTGCTCCTTCTCGCCCTGGTCGCCATCGGCCTCGCCGCCCTCACCGCAGCCCAGGCAAGCTACGTGCTCCTCACCGGCGAGGAGCTGTGCGTGGGTCAAGGGTGCGCGGTCGTGGCACGGCTCACCCGAATCCCTCCCGCGCTGTTCAACCTCCTGGGCACGGCGGCTTTCGCCGCTGTGGCCTTACTGGCCTTTCTCGCCCGGCGGTCGGGGAGACGCGCCCTCTCCACCCTCCTCCATATCTTCCTGGCCGGCCTCCTGGGCGCCGAAGGGGTACTCGTCGCCTACCAGTGGCACGTGGCGGGTGCGTGGTGCACCTACTGCCTGGTGGTCCTCGGCGGCATCGCGACCCTCAATCTGTTGCTCGGGCCGGTCCGCGCGCTCTTCGGGCTCGCCGCCTTCACCGCGACCTTGACCATCTTCTCTCTGCTCACCTTCGTCCCCCCCCAGCCGGACCTCAAACAAGGCACCCTGGCCGTACGGCCCGGCACCGGCAGCGCCGACTTCTTCTTGATCTTCTCGGAGAACTGCCCGCACTGCCAACGGGTGGTGGAGGCCATCCAGGCGGAGGACGCGTGCACCGTCCGCTTCAACCCCGTCGAGCCCATGCCCCCGTCTTTCTGGCCGGAGCTCGAGCGCAACGTGGACTTCCGACCGGAGATCAACGTGGCCGCCGCTCGCATGCTGGGGCTGGAGACGATTCCCATCGTCCTCGCCCGGACACCCGGTGGCCTCACCGTCGTCACCGGGGAGGAAGGTATCCTGCGCTTCGTCGGATCGGCATGCCAGGGGGCTGCGGCGCCGGACCTCCTCTTAAATCCGCTGGGGGGCGGATCTCTGCTCGGTCCGGCTGACGACGGCTGCGGGCTGGAGGTGGACTGTGATTAGCGGCGGGGTGCGCGGGGGGCGGAGACCCGCCCCCCGCGCACTTGCGGAATCAACCCACTGATTGATTAGG
>QKJM01000226.1 GCA_003249315.1 Archangium sp. | reverse complement strand
GCGGGGCCGCCTCCTCGGGTGGCGGGGGCGGGGGTTTCTCCGCCTGGGCCACCTTCACCGGTGGGGGCTTGGGGGCCACCTTCGGCCGGGGAGGGGGCTTGGGCTTGGGCTCCTCCGGCGGAGGGGGCGGGGGAGGAGGTGGTGGAGGGGGAGGCTTCCGCACCTCCACCATCACCAGCTCCACTGGACGCTGGGTGGGAGGCGGCGTGCGCTCGGTCACCCGGGACAGAAGCAGGAAGCCCACTGCGTGCAGGCCCAGGGAGACGAGGAGGAAGAGCACCAGCGCGCGCGACGAGCCGTCGCGGCGGGAGGTCGGCGGGGAGGTGGGGGCGGCCTGAGTCATGTCCCGGACACACCCTCAGGGCGACGCGGGGGCGGCCGCGGGCGCCACGTCCTTCTCGATGTTGAGGGCGAACTTCGCGATGCCCTGGCCCTTCACCACGTCGATGAGCCGCATCACCCGCCCATACGGCAGGCTCTGGTCCGCGCTGATGATGGCGCGGGTGTCCTTGTCCTTCTCCAGCGCCTCGACCACCTTGCGTCGCAGCTCGTCCTCGTCCACCTCGGCGCCGTCGAAGAAGAGCTTCCCCTCCTTGTCCAGCACCACGTTGACGAGTCCCTGCACCGTCTCCCCTCCGTTGGCGGCCCGGGGCAGGTCCACCTCCACCGTCTCGCGGACGATGAAGTTGGCCGTCACCATGAAGATGATGAGCAGCACCAGCACCACGTCCACCAGCGGGGTGACATTGATGCCGGTGATTTCCTCGTCGTTGTCCTGTGCGCCGCCCGCCATGTGCTAGCCCTCTCCAGCGGCGGCGCGAGGACCGGAGGCCTCGGCCGGGTGTCCCTGTGCGCGCAGGCTGCCCACCAGCGCGTGGCCCAGGGCGTTGGTGCGCGAGGTGAGGGTCTTGAGCTGGCGGTTGAGGATGTTGAAGGCCACCACCGAGGGAATCGCCACCGCCAGGCCCACCGCCGTGGCCACCAGCGCCTCGGAGATGCCCGCCATCACCGTCTGCTGCATGCCGGCGCCGCCCTTGGCCTGCATGGAGCCCAGGTCGTGGAAGGCCTTGATGATGCCCAGCACCGTGCCGAACAGGCCGATGAAGGGGGCATTGTTGCCCAGCGTGCCGAGGAAGGACAGGTAGCGCTCGTACTGGGGGCGCTCGCGGGCCACGGTGGAGGCAATCACCTGCTCCACGGTGTCCGGGCCCTGGTGTACCGAGGCCAGGGCCTCGCGCAGCACCTCGGCCTCCATCCCCTTTCGCTGGCCCACCGCGGTGCGCACCACCTCCAGCTCACCCCGGGCCAGCCGTACCGCCAGCGCCTCCGAGTCCGGCAGCCGGTGGGTGGCGAAGTACACGGCTCGTTCCAGCATCAGCGCGATGGAGAGGATGGAGAGGACGACCAGCAGCCACAGCACCCACTCGGCGCTGGTGAGCGTCACGCCGAGAATCTTGCGGCTGAGCCATCCGAGCTGCTCGGGACCCGTCTGTGCCAGGAGGAGGAAGGCCATCATTCAATCCGGTTGGTGGGTGAGGGGGGCCGCGGAGGACCCCACCGACGCGATGCATCCATTCTTCCTCGGGTCGGGCAATGTCAAATGAAACGGAGTCCGGGGCCTCGTTCCCCTGCTTGCCACATTCCGGACGGGGAGAGGGGGGGAATACACTACAGGTGCGTTTGTCCGCTCCAGGTGTCGGTTCCGTGACGGGAGCAGCTCGGGGAGGTAGCTAGAATGAGGGGGAAGGGGAGCGCCGTGTGCCGAGGTCCGAACGAGTCCTGAAGTCCCTCTTCATCTACCTCCTCCTGGGTGCCGGGGTGGGGGTGGGAGTGTACGCGGGGAGGGCGCTGGGGAGGAGTGAGCCGGTGCTGGCCTGGGTGGGGGCGCGGCTGGCCGCGTCCAACCTGCCGGTGCGCATCCTCCTGAGCTACGTGCGACCGCCTCCGGCGAGAGCCTCCCCGCTGATGCCGGGAATGCTGGTGGGAGTGGGGGCGGGGGTGGTGCTGGCGGTGGGGGTCACCTGGGCGGGCCGGGGCGCGGGTCCATTGCCCGTGCTCTTCGCGGTGCTGGGCGGGGTGTACACCGCTCTGTACGTCTTCTGGTTCTGCTGGCTCGGCCGTTCGCGCAGCGAGGTGCTCGTCCCGGGGCGGCGCCTGCCCTCCTTCGTCCTCGAGGACGAGGCGGGGCGGCCGGTGTCCTCCGAGAGTTTCCTCGGCGCGCCCACGCTGCTCCTCTTCTATCGGGGTAACTGGTGCCCTCTGTGCATCGCCCAGGTGCGCGAGGTGGCCGAGCGCTACCGCGAGCTGGAGCGACGCGGAGTGCGGGTGGTGCTCGTCAGCCCCCAGCCGCACGAGAATACGCGCGCGCTGGCCCAGCGTTTCCAGCTTCCTCTTCTCTTCCTGGTGGACCCGGGCGCGCGCGTGGCACGTCAGCTCGGCATCCTCCACTCCTCCGGCACTCCCCTGGGCTTCGAGGCGCTGGGCTACGAGGCTGATACCGTCTTCCCCACCGGGGTGCTGCTCGGGGCCGATGGCATCCTCCTCTTCGCCCACCAGACGGACAACTACCGCGTGCGCCCGGAGCTGGACACGTTCCTCCACGTGTTGGACGCGCACTCCCCCTTCACGGCATCTCCTGCTCTCGGATGCCCCACCAGTCCTCGCCGTAGCTGATGCACACCTGCTCGCCCGGGTAGATGTTGCGCGTGGCGTAGAAGGTGAACAG
>QKJM01000598.1 GCA_003249315.1 Archangium sp. | reverse complement strand
GTCCCATCGTGGGCCAGCGCGGGCGCGCTCTGGGGGCCGGCCGAGGTGGAGAGGGCGAGGCCGCTCGCGTTCAGCACCGCGCCCGTCCCGCTCACCCGCGTCCCGTAGATGTCGAAGCCGTTGCCGCTGCGCCCGTCCTGCCACACCACCAGGAAGTTCGTCCCATCGTGGGCCACCGCCGGGGTGTACTGGGCGCCGGTGGCGGCGGAGAGCGCGAGGCCGCCCGAGTCCTGCACCGAGCCCGAGCTGCTCACCCGCGCCCCGTAGATGTCGGAGGTGCTGCTGCCTGCGCGAGAGTCCTGCCACACCACCAGGAAGCCCGTGCTCCCTCGTGCCACCGCGGGCGCGGACTGACGGCGGGCCGCGGTGGAGATGGCGATGCCGTTCGTGTTCAGCACCGAGCCCGCGCTGCTCACCCGTGCGCCATAGATGTCGGAGGGCCCGCCGCTGCGAGAGTCCTCCCAGACGACCAGGAAGTTCGTCCCGTCGTACGCCACGGCGGGCGAGGACTGACGGTTGGCCGCGGTGGAGATGGCGATGCCGCTCGTATCCAGCAACATGCCCGTCTCGCTCACCCTCGCTCCGTAGATGTCGGAGCCGTCGCCGCGGGAGTCTTCCCAGACGACCAGGAAGTTCGTCCCGTCATACGCCACGGCGGGCGAGGACTGACGGTTGGCCGCGGTGGAGATGAGGATGCCGCTCGAATCCTGCACCGAGCCCTTCCAGCTCACCCTCGCTCCATGGATGTCGAAGGAGCTGCCGCTGCGGTAGTCCTGCCACACCACCAGGAAGCCCGAGCTCCCTCTCACCACCGCGGGCGCGAACTGGCGGTTGGGCACGTTGGAGATGGAGAAGCCGTTGTTGTCCAGCACCGAGCCCGCGCTGCTCACCCTCGTCCCATAGATGTCGTAGCTGTTGTAGTCGTTGTTGCTGCGGTAGTCCTGCCACACCACCAGGAAGTTCGTCCCATCGTGCGTCACCGCCGGAAAGGACTGATGGTAGTTCGTGGTGGAGATGGCGAAGCCATTGCCGTCCAGCACCGAGCCCGCACCGCTCACTCGCGCCCCATAGATGTCGAAGGAGCTGCCGCTGCGCAGGTCCTGCCACACCACCAGGAAGTTCGTCCCGTCGTGGGCCACCTCGGGGGACGTCTGCGCGTTGGTCGCGGTGGAGACGGAGAGGCCCCCGGCGTCGAGCACCGCGCCCGTGCCGCTCACCCGCGCTCCGTAGATGTCGGAGTTGCCGTTGCGCGAGTCCTGCCACACCACCAGGAAGTTCGTCCCGCTGGAGGCCACCGAGGGCACGGACTGGGCGCCGCTCGCGGTGGAGACTGCGAGGCCCGCAGCGTCGAGCACCGCGCCCGTGCCGCTCACCCGCGTCCCGTAGATGTCTGAGTCGCCGTTGCGCGAGTCCTGCCACACCACCAGGAAGCCCGTCCCATCGGCGGCCACCGAGGGCGAGGACTGGGTGTTGCTCGCGGTGGAGAGCGCGATGCCTTGGGTGTCGAGCACCTCACCCGCGCCGCTCACCCGCGCCCCGTAGATGTCGGAGCCGTCGCCGTTGCGCGAGTCCTGCCACACCACCAGGAAGTTCGTCCCGTCATGGGCCACCGCAGGGACGGACTGGGCGCCGGTCGCGGTGGAGATGGGAAGGCCTCGGGGGTCGAGCACCGCGCCCGCGCTGCTCACTCGCGCCCCGTAGATGTCGGTGGTGCTGCCCCCGTCTCGGGCGTCCTGCCACACCACCAGGAAGTTCGTCCCGTCGTAGGCCACCGCGGGAGCGGACTGGTCATGGAAGGTCGGGCTGGTCACCGGGTTGTCCATTCCCAGCTCGGGCGACACGGTCGGGTCCAACACGGCCGGCCACTCGGAGGCCTCCACCACCTCCGCCGGTACGCGCAGCACGATGTCACCGGACTCGAAGCGGGCGGGCACGTCGGAGCGGCGGCCCCGTGCGTCCACCCAGAGGCCGTGGCTGTAGCTCACTCCCAGCCCCGTGGGTCCGGCCGCGAAGTGAAGCCCCCCGGCCGTCTCTCCCAGGAATCTCCCGTTCTCCACCGGCAGTCGCACCTCGAGGTCTCCAGCCCCCTCGGGCTTCCGCTCGAAGCTCCAGCTCTGCTCCACGCCTTGGGGGCCGTTGCGGAAGTGCTCGGCCACCTGGCCCCGCTCCACCGTGAGCTCACCCTCCTGCTCCACCTGGACCCGCTCCGCGTGGTTCGACAGCACCACCTCCCCGCGCGCCACGCGAGAGGCGCCAAAGCGCACGGCCTCGCCCTCCACCACGGAGGACCCGGGAGAGTGGAAGGGCCTCACGCTGAAGCCCTCGGCCTCCACCCTCACCGCGTACGTGTCGTGCCCGCCCTCCCACGCGCTACCCCTCGGGTGGAAGGCGAGGCGCACCCGCTCCATCACCTTCCTCGCGTCGAAGGGGGCGTCCGTCCGTTCCGCCCTCGCCGCCGGCGTCTCGGGTGTCCTCGTCGTCGGCGCGGGCGCGCTTCCCTGCTCCGCGCACCCGAACGCCCACACCACGAGAAACCACGTGGCCCACCACCTGCTGCAGTTGATGTTCACCGGACTGCCCTCTCCAACTGATGCAATCGACCCGAAATGTTCTTCTGGTCTGGCTGAATCAATCTGCTCTGGTTGCAAGCCAGAGTGCCTTCTGGCGCTGCTGTCGTTGGAGCGGCAGGGTGTGTCTCCTTCCTGACGCTCACCCTAGGGAGGGACTCT
>QKJM01000902.1 GCA_003249315.1 Archangium sp. | reverse complement strand
TTCCTCACAGGCGAGGGCGGCGGTGGGGGCGGCGAGCGCGACGGCCATGACAACACCAATGAATTTTTTCGACATGGGAAAACTCCGGGGTTCGAACGGATGCTCGAGGATACGCGAAACCCTGGAGGGGGGTTTCTTTCGCGGCTATAATCGCGAAGGAGAACTCTGTTTTCTGGGGTTCCTGACATGTCCTGTTGTAGGCTCCTTCCCGCTTTCGACCACGCGGCGATGGCCGCGACGACTACTCACAGGGGGGTAGCGCATGGCGGGCATTCAGGGACTGGACGGAGTCTCTCCAGAACAATTACAGGACGAGCTCGCTCGCGGGGGCCGGTTCGTCGTGTTCGAATATTGCGTATCCTCCCTCGTGAAGACAGTACGGCGTTACACGGACGTGTACTTCGTGCGGGCCGGGCAGGGGACGTTCGGGATGAGCCTGGGCTTCACCGTGCGGACGCTGCTGTTCGGCTGGTGGGCGCCGCGGGGAGTCATCCACACGGCGCGCTGCGTTGGAACCAACCTGCGGGGTGGCAAGGACGTGACGGCGCAGGTGGTGGAGACACTGCTGGCGCCGCGGTACGTCCCGGGCGAGCCGTACTAGGCGCCGGTGCCCAGCATGCTCTCCCAGGAGAAGTGGGACATGCGGACGGAGCGTCGGCCGAGGTGGTAGGTGAGCGCGAAGTCCGCGAAGTCATAGGGGGCGGGCTTCGGAAGCGGCACTCGGTGGGCCGCGGAGAGCTGCGCGCAGGAGGACACCAGGGCCATGTGGGTGAAGGCCTGGGGGAAGTTGCCCAGCGCCTCGCCGGTGCTCGGCACCGCCTCTTCCGCGTAGAGGCCCACGTCATTGGCGAGCCCCAATAGCCGCCGTAGCAGCTCCTCCGCCTCCTCCATCCGTCCCGAGTGTACCAGTACGTCGTGCAGCCAGAAGGAGCACAGCAGGAAGGTGCTCTCCCCCCCGCGCAGGCCGTCCTCCGCGTGGTAGCGGTAGAGGAGCCCGTCCTGCTCCAGCCGCTCGCGCACCACCTCCACCGTGCGGACCATCAACGGGTGCTCCACCGGGAGGAAGCCCAGCGCTGGAAACTGCAGCACCGAGGCGTCCGCCGCGCCCGTCCCCACCGCCTGGGGAAACCAGCCCTCCCGAGGGCCTTCCCGCAGGAGGTACTCGCGGAGCTGCTCACGCTCGTGTGCCCACTTCTCCACCGGCACCGGCATCTGCCTCGCGCGGGCGATGCGCACCGCGCGGTCCAGCGCCACCCAGCACAGCAGCTTCGAGTGGAGGAAGTGCCGCGGCGCGGCCCGTATCTCCCACAGCCCCTGATCCGGCTGCCTCCAGCGCAGGCACACCTCGTCCACCAGCCCGCGGAGGAACTCCCAGTCCGCGCGCGAGAGGATGCCCCCCATCTTCGCGTACAGCCACGCCGCCTCCAGCATCTCCCCGAAGACGTCGAGCTGGAGCTGCTTCACCGCGCCGTTGCCCACCCGCACCGGCCTCGAGCCGCGATGCCCCTCCAGGTGTGACAGCTCCACCTCCGGCAGCAGCCGGTGGCCCCGGATGCCGTACATGATTTGAACGTCCTCGGGTCGGCCCGCGCTGGTGCGCCGCAGCCAGTGGCGGAAGGCCAGCGCCTCCTCCGTATAGCCGAGCACCATCAGCGCGATGAGGGTGAGCGCCGTGTCCCGCATCCAGGTGTAGCGGTAGTCCCAGTTGCGCTCGCCACCCGGCTCCTCGGGGAGGGAGGTCGTCGGCGCCGCCACCAACGCCCCGGAGGGGGCATACGTGAGCGCCTTGAGCACCAGCGCCGAGCGTCGCACCGGCCGCGGGTAGTCGCCATCGTAGGCGCAGCGGGAAATCCAGTCGCGCCAGAAGGCCACCGTCGCATCCAGTCGTCGGTGCATCGTCCTCGAGTCCGGCATGTCCGCGGACGAGCGCTGCACGAGCGAGGGCGTCCACGCTGCCTCCACCCAGGCCTCGTCCCCGGCCCGCATCCGCCAGCGGGCTCGCAGCGCCTCCTCCCTCCCCACCAGCGGGCGTGTGGCCGTCACCCACAGCGCATCCGCGCCGCCCACCAGCTCCGCCGTGAGGGGGGAGGAGAGGCGTACGCTGGGCGCGAAGGCCCCGTACTCGAAGCGCGGCGCCACCACCACTCGCGCCTCCACCTCGCCCGCCAGGCAGCGCAGACGCCGCAGCAGCGCGTGCCGCGAGCCCACCCGCGAGTTGTGTGCCAGCCCCGGACGCACCGGCATGCAGTCCGTCACCTCCAGCACCCCGGTCGGTGTGGAGAAGGTGGTGACCAGGACGTTGGTGTCCTCCAGGTAGCTGCGCGTGGAGCGCCAGGCCCCGTGGGGACTCACCCCGAAGGAGCCTCCCCGGCGCGCATCGAGTATCCGGGAGAACACGGCCGTCGAGTCGAAGCGTGGAAAGCACGCCCAGTCGATGGAGCCGTTCCTCCCCACCAGCGCCGCTGAGTGGCAGTCGCCCAGCAGGGCGTAGTCGGCGATACGCTGCTGCATCCGGTCTCCCGAGTCTCCGAGGCCGTCGTGCGCGGGCCTCTCTTCATGGAGTTTCGGGTCGGGCCGGTGCGACGGCGACCCCGGGGAGGACGGGGGGCCGGGGCCCGAGGGAGTAATCCCTCACCCCAGCCCTCTCCCAGAGGGAGGATAATCGTTTCCCAAGTGATTCCAATAGGTTACGACGAATTGATGACTTGATGGAGTCATCAATTCCGCCCTCCT
>QKJM01000723.1 GCA_003249315.1 Archangium sp. | reverse complement strand
ATGCCGCGCCGCGCCTGGCACGTGAGCACCGAGCGGATCTTCACCCGGTCGAGGCCGCTGTTCTCGATGCGGGACACCTTGCCCTCATCGATCTCCTCGTTGGCGCGCACGAGCACCTCGCCCGTGACGGGATCCAGGATGTCGTCCAGGGCCACGCGGCCCAGGATGCGCTCGCCGAGCGGCTCGATGATCTCACCGCCCTCCACCAGGGCGCCGATGAAGAGGCCGTCCATGGTGCCGCAGTCGTACTCGTTGATGATGGCGTCCTGCGCCACGTCCACGAGGCGACGGGTGAGGTAACCGGAGTTGGCCGTCTTGAGCGCCGTGTCCGCCAGACCCTTACGAGCACCGTGGGTGGAGATGAAGTACTGCAGCACCGAGAGACCCTCGCGGAAGTTCGCGGTGATGGGCGTCTCGATGATCTCACCCGAGGGCTTGGCCATCAGGCCGCGCATACCCGCGAGCTGGCGGATCTGCTGGGCGCTACCACGCGCACCCGAGTCGGCCATGATGTAGATGGGGTTGAACGACGGCTGCTTGCGCGTCTCGCGCTTGCCGTCCTTCTCCCCCACCGCCTCATCCTGGGAGATCTGCTGCATCATCTCGGCGGCCACCTTCTCGGTGATCTCCGCCCAGATATCGATCACCTTGTTGTAGCGCTCGCCGTCGGTGATGAGGCCCTCGAGGTACTGGTTCTCGATCTCCGCCACCTCGCCGCGCGCGAAGTCCAGGAACTCCTGCTTCTTCGCAGGGATGATCATGTCCTTGAGTGCGATGGAGATGCCGGCCCGGGTGGCGTTGGTGTAGCCCAGGCTGCGGATGCGGTCGGCCAGCAGCACCGTCTCCTTCTCGCCGGTGAGGCGGTAGCAGAGATCGATCAGCGCGCCGAGCGACTTCTTGTCGAGCACCTTGTTGATGGCGTCGAAGCCCACCCTGGCCGGGACGATGTCCCAGAGCAGGACGCGGCCGACGGTGGTCTCCTTGCGCTTGCCGTCGATGCGGCAGACGACCTTCGCCTGGAGGTGGACCTCGCCGTGATCGTACGCGGCGCGCACCTCATCCGGAGAGGAGAACACACGCCCCTCGCCGTGCGCGAACTCGCGGGCGCGGGTCATGTAGTAGATGCCGAGCACCATGTCCTGGGTGGGGACGATGATGGGCTTGCCGTTGGCGGGGCTGAGGATGTTGTTGGTGGACATCATCAGCACGCGGGCCTCCATCTGAGCCTCGATGGAGAGCGGCACGTGTACGGCCATCTGGTCGCCGTCGAAGTCCGCGTTGAAGGCGGCGCACACCAGCGGGTGGAGCTGGATGGCCTTGCCCTCGATCAGCACGGGCTCGAAGGCCTGCATGCCCAGGCGGTGCAGCGTGGGCGCGCGGTTGAGGAGCACCGGGTGCTCGCGGATGACGTCCTCGAGGATGTCCCACACCTCGGGACGCTCCTTCTCCACCATCTTCTTGGCGCTCTTGATGGTGGTGACGTACCCCTTCTCCTCGAGCTTGTTGTAGATGAACGGCTTGAAGAGCTCGAGGGCCATGATCTTCGGCAGGCCGCACTGGTGCAGGCGCAGCTCCGGGCCCACGACGATCACCGAGCGACCGGAGTAGTCCACGCGCTTGCCGAGCAGGTTCTGACGGAACCGGCCCTGCTTGCCCTTGAGCATGTCGGAGAGCGACTTCAGCGGCCGCTTGTTGGGGCCGGTGATCGTCTTGCCGCGGCGGCCGTTGTCGAACAGCGCGTCCACGGCCTCCTGCAGCATCCGCTTCTCGTTGCGGATGATGATGTCCGGCGCGTTCAGCTCCTGGAGCCGCTTGAGGCGGTTGTTCCGGTTGATGACGCGGCGGTACAGATCATTGAGGTCGGACGTGGCGAAGCGGCCACCATCCAGGGGCACCAGCGGGCGAAGATCCGGGGGGATGACCGGGATCACGTCCAGCATCATCCACTCGGGCTTGTTGCCGGACTGGCGGAAGGCCTCGGCCACCTTGAGACGCTTGGCGTACTTCTTCTTCTTCGCCTCGGAGTTGGTCTCCCGCATGTCCTTGCGGAGCTCCTCGGCCAGGCGCGGGATGTCCAGGGACTTGAGCATCTCGCGGATGGCCTCTCCGCCCATGCCCGCGGAGAAGGAGTCCTCGCCGTACTCGTCGTAGAGCCGGTGCAGCTTCTCCTCGCTGACGAGCTCGCCCTTGGCCAGCGGCGTCGCCTTGGCATCGATGATGATGTAGCTCTCGCAGTAGAGGACCTTCTCGAGCTCCTTGAGGGTGATGTCGAGCAGGTTGCCGATGCGCGAGGGCAGCGACTTGAGGAACCAGATGTGGGCCACGGGGGTGGCGAGCGTGATGTGGCCCAGGCGCTCACGACGCACCTTGGACTGGATGACCTCCACACCGCACTTCTCGCAGACGACCCCGCGGTGCTTCATGCGCTTGTACTTGCCGCAGTTGCACTCGTAGTCCTTCACCGGGCCGAAGATGCGGGCGCAGAAGAGCCCGTCCCGCTCCGGCTTGAAGGTGCGGTAGTTGATCGTCTCGGGCTTCTTCACCTCGCCGTGCGACCACTGGCGGATCTTGTCCGGCGACGCCAGCGCGATGCGGATGGCGTTGAACGACAGCGGATCCTTCGGCTTCTCGAAGAAGTTGAAAATGTCCTTCACGTTGCCTCCGAAATTCTTCTGAGCGCCTGAGCGCGGATACGTTGCGCCGGCTCCGCCAGCGGCCTCCCCTGCTGAGGAGGAAGCC
>QKJM01000783.1 GCA_003249315.1 Archangium sp. | reverse complement strand
CGCGCACCAGCTCGCGAGCGGCCCGCTCCGCTTCCTTCCTCGCCCGCCGCAGCTCCGCCTCTGCCGCGACAATTCCGCTCTCCACCCGGCCCTCTTTCTCCTGGGAGGCGTCAGGCCCGCGCGCGCTGCGGCTGGCCGAGGAGCGCTTCTCCGCCGGTGTCAGCTCGACGCTGGAGGTGTGTGACGCGCAGCCCAAGCTCACCCCGGCGGAGCTGCTGCTCCTGGAGAATCGCATCGATGTGGAGCTCGCCCGCTTTGCGTTGATGCGGGCCATGGGTAGGCTGGGCGCCGCTGAAGGATGACCCTCCGCCCATGCTTGGACTGCTCCGCGCGCTGAAGCGCCGCCACCTGTTGCGCCGCCCCTTTCCTCCCGAGTGGCTGGGCCACCTGGAGCGGCACGTCCCTTTCTACCGCGAGCTGCCCGAGGCGCTGCGCCAGTCGTTCCTGGACAAGCTGAAGGTGTTCGCCTGGGAGAAGGAGTTCATCGGGGCGGGGGGCTTCACCATCTCCGACGAGGTGCGGGCGGTGGTGTCGGCGACGGCGGTGCGACTGGTGCTGTACCTGGACCTCTCGTACTACGACCGGCTGCGGGAGATCATCGTCTACCCGGACGCCTTCCGGATACCGGACCGGACGGGGGTGGTGTTGGGGGAGGCGAAGAACTGGGGGTCGGTCATCCTCTCGTGGGAGGCGGTGCTGGCGGGGCTGCGCGACCCGCATGACGGGCACGCCACGGCCACGCACGAGTTCGCCCACGCGCTGGACCGGGAGGACGGGGCCTTCGACGGGACGCCGCGACTGCGGCAGTACTCGCACTACCGGGCGTGGGCTTCGGTGATGGACGGACACTTCCAGCGGCTGCGCCAGGGCCGGCGCCTCGAGCTCCAGGTGATGGACGAGTATGGCACCGTCAACGAGGCCGAGTTCTTCGCGGTGGCCACCGAGTCCTTCTTCGAGAAGCCGCGGCAGATGAAGGAGAAGACGCCAGACCTGTACGAGGAGCTGAAGCGCTTCTACGGGGGGGACCCTGCGACTGGAGGCTGAGCGGGCGGACTACCTTGCCGGGCGGGCCTTCTTGCGGGCGGCCGTGGCGGGCTTGCGGGCGGGTGTGGTGGTCTTCCGGGCGGCGCGGGGCTTGCGGACGAGGGCGGGGCCGCTGACCTCCTCGGGCATGAGGCCGGCGGAGGGGCCAGGGCCCTTGGCGGCCTGCGCGGGGCGGGGCTTGAGCTCGCGCGGAGGCAGCAGGTCCGGCTCGCCGGGCACCTTCTGGGCGAGGAAGATGGCCGCGTCCAGCTTGTAGAAGTTGCGAGCGCGGTACCAGGAGAGCGCCGAGTCGTTGTTCTCAGCCACCTCGAGCACCAGGTGGGTACAGCCTCGGGTGCGTGCCAGGTGCTGGAGTTGCTCCATGATGAAGCCGCCCACGCCGCGTCCCTGGTAGCCCGGGTGTACCGCCAGCTCCTCGACGAAGAGAGGCCGCATGCCTCGCTTCTCGAACCAGCGCGGGTTGACCCAGTTGTCGTCCCCGCTGGCCTCGAAGGCGCACTCGGAGTAGCCGACGATCTGCCCCTCCACCTCGTAGACGAGCTGCTCTATCCACTCCGAGGTGTACACCTCCAGGAAGCGCCGCTTGGAGCGCGGGCGCTGGTACTCCACCGTCTCCCGGTTGACGTCCCTGAAGACGAGCTTGAGGAACTCCCACACCCGGTTGAGATCCCTCCGGTGGATGCGGCGCACTCGTACCTCGAGAGTGTCCTTCTTCGCCGGGGGGGTGGCCTTCTTCGCGCTCATGCCCGAGTCCTAGCCGAGTCCCCGGGGAGATGGGGAGAAGAAGTCATGCCCCCATGTGTGGGAGAGCATGGGGCCGAGTCGGCGGGGAGGAGGTAGAAGCGCAGGCGCGGCAGGGTGGGCATGGACATGTCAGCGTGCGGTAAAGGCCCGAGTGCTCACCACCTGCGCAGGGTGCAGTTCCCAGAAGACGGCCTGCACGGAGGCCTCCTCCGGGGGGCCATACCAGGCAGGCTCCCTCACCCGGGTGGCGAAGCTGAAGATGCGCTCCCAACTGGCCTCGACTTGCGGGCGGAGGGCGCGCGGGTAGGGCCCGTGCTGCCTGCCGCCGAGGCGAGCCAGGCGCTGCTCGAAGCGGGCCTCGTCCGACGCCGAGCGCGCCAGGTAGTGGCGGTTGAGCACCGCGTGGAAGCGTTCGAAGTCGGAGAGCAGCACGCCGCGGCGGGGCGTTTCCACCTCGAGCAGTACGCCGCGCCTGCCACGAGGGAGGTAGGCACCAGAGCGCAGGTCCGGTCGCCGCACCCACGCCCACAGGGGCAGCCGCACTCCGCGGGGCGGCGGGCCCACCCGGCGGGCCAGTTGCCGCGCCATCCACCGATAGGCGGGCAGCATGTAGGGGTCCACGAAGCGTGCGCTGGCCCGCAGTGGCCAGAGGGCCTGCTCGAGCTCCTCTGCGCTGCGGATCAGCCAGAGCCTCACCGGCAGCTTTGCTCGATGACCGTGATGACGGCCCGGCAGGTGCCGTTCGGCTTGACGGTGTTGGGGATGAGCGTGAGCACCTTGCCGTCCTTCTTCACCTTGTGGTGCTTCGCTCCATTCTCCACGGAGCACCCGCCCTTCTTGGCCGCGCGGCGCAACTTCGCGCTGTCGCAGTCCTTGGGGTAGCTGAGTGCGAAGGCGGAAGCCGAAAGAAAGAGGGCAAGGCAGGCGGCGAGGTGGCGCAGGTGCATCGAAT
>QKJM01000389.1 GCA_003249315.1 Archangium sp. | reverse complement strand
TGGCGCACTCGGTGACGGTGGGGGTGGTGAGCGCCAAGGGCCGCACGGACGTGACGCCCAACGGACGAGACGGCGACTTCGACTACATGCAGATGGATGCGTCCATCAACCCGGGCAACTCGGGCGGACCCGTGCTGGATTTGAACGGGGAGGTGGTGGCCGTCGCCAACGCCGTCAACGTAGCGGGCCAGGGCATCGGCTTCGCCATCCCCATCGACATCGCCAAGGCGGTGCTGCCGCACCTGTACAAGCACGGACACGTACGCCGCGGGTGGATGGGCATCTCCGTGCAGGACTGCACACCGGACGTGGCCGAGGCCTATGGGCTGGCGGCGTTGCGCGGGGTGGTGGTGTCGGACGTGCATGAGAACGGCCCCGCCTCGCGCGCCGGGCTGAGAGTGGGTGACGTCATCGTGGGCCTGGATGCCAGCCGGGTAGAGCGCGCCCACAACCTGCGCTGGCAGGTAGCCGCGCGCGGAGTCGGCCGCAGCGTGGTGCTGCGCGTGCGCCGGGGCAGGGGTCGGCCGATGAAGCTGCGGGTGAAGCTCGAGGATCTCCCGAGAGGAGAAGTGGAGCTGTCTGCTCCCGCCGCGGCCACCTCCCGCCCCCGCCAGCACGGCCCCCAGGAGACGGAGGGCCCCGGCCAGGGCGGCAGCGGCCCACACGAGCCCCCACTCGAAGGCTCACCGAGCGGACACAGTCCCGGCAGGGAGGCGCCCACTCCCTGACACGCGGCCATACCGCCGAGCCCCCTAGCCGCCCTTCTCGCCAGGCCCTCGCGCGGGCGAGCCCTTCCCGGGAGAGCCCCCACCCGCCATGCGCCCCAGGTGCTTGAAGGCCGTGAGCCACAGCTCCGCCTCGCGCTGGGTGAGCCGAGCCCGCAGCAGGCTCCGCTCCAGCTCGCGCAGGATGTGCTCCGGCGCCTGCGGGTTGAGGAACTGGGCCGCCAGCAGCACCTGCCGCATCCGCTCACCCAGCGCATGCACCGTCCCCATCCGCGCGCCCGGCTCCTGCGGGGCCGGTGCCGGCGCCTCCGCCTCCTGACGGCCCTCCCGCGAGCACAGGTAGAGCAGCACCCCCGTCGCCTGCGCCAGGTTCATCGAGGGCTGAATCTCGCTGGTGGGGATGGCGAGAATGTCCGAACAGAAGGCCAGTTCCTCGTTCGACAGTCCCCGCTGCTCACCCCCCATCACCAGCGCCACCCTCCCCCTCCGGCTCTGATCCGCCAGCCGCGCCATCGCCTCCTCCGGGGTGAGGATGTTCCGCCCCTCGATCAATGTGCGAGAAGTGGTGCCAACCGCGTACACACAGTCGGTGAGGGCCTCGGGGAGGTTCCTGGCGACGGCCATGCGCTCCAACACCGCGTCTCCCTTGACGGCCAGGCGCTCCGCCCCTCGGAAGGAGTAGGTGGCCGGATCCGAGAGGATGAGGCGCAGGAAGCCGAAGTTGGCCATCACCCGAGCCACCGAGCCAAGGTTCTCGGGTGATCGCGTCTGGTGGAGGATGACGGTCAGATTTTCAGCCTCGAGCATGCCGCCGAGTTTAGCTGGCCGTATCAGACCCGCATCGGTATATTCCCGTCCGATGCGTTGCTGGGTCGCTACCTTGCTTCTCTCCCTTGTTGCCCTGACCGGTTGTGGCGTCGGGGGGGCACCCGTGCGCGCGTCCCTGAACGCCCGACAAGCCCTCACCAGCGCCCCGGAGATTCTCGAGTTCGAGAGCCCGGCCACGCGACTGGAGCTCTTCCGAGAGGTAGCTCGCCTCTCCGAGGCGGAGGCCGGACAGGCCGCGCAGGCGCTCGTGCTGTTCCCCGTCAGCCAGGAGGGCGAGCTGATCGCCGCGCCGGGCTTCGAGTCCCGGTTGGATCTGCTGCAGTCGCCGGATGCGGGAGCGCCGCTGCAGCTCGGCTTCGAGGGCCGGGCGGGTGAGCGCTGGCCGGAGGATCGGCGTGAAGGGCTCCAGGGCCTCTCCGAGCGGGAGGCGGCCGAGCTGGTGGCCCGTACGCTGCTCGCCCACTGGCAGATCGCCCCCTCGGGCTCCGTGCAGGTGGAGCGGGCCGCGGGCGCGCCCTACGCGGTCGCCTACGTGGACGGCATCCTCCGCATCAACCCGGCGTTCCTGTACATGGCAGCGGCCTACGGTCCCGCTTCCATGTAGGGCGTGGTCCGGTAGAGTCGCGCCTCCTTTCGCGCTCCGCTCCGGGGCCCGAGGCGCTTCTCGTGAACACCTCCGCACTCTCCGCTCAGCTTCCGCACACCCTCCGACAGACGCAGCTTCCGGGCCTGGGCCAGCACTACCAGGGCAAGGTCCGTGACACCTACCGGCAGGGGGACAGGCTCACCCTCATCACCACGGATCGGCTGTCCGCGTTCGACCATGTGTTGACCACCATCCCCTTCAAGGGGGAGGTGCTCAACCGGCTGGCGACGTTCTGGTTCGAGCGTACGCGCCACATCGTGCCCAACCACGTGCTGGACGTGCCGGATCCGAACGTGACGGTGGCGCGCGCCTGCGAGCCCTTCGCGGTGGAGGTGGTGGTGCGCGGCTACCTGACGGGCAGCCTGTGGCGCGACTACCAGAAGGGCACCCACACCGCCTACGGGGTGCCCTTCCCCGAGGGCCTGCGCAAGGACGAGGCCTTCCCCGAGCCCATCATCACCCCCTCCACCAAAGCGCAGTACGGCGCGCACGACGAGCCCATCTCCGAGCAGGAGATCCTGGCACGGGGGCTGTCCAGCCC
>QKJM01000636.1 GCA_003249315.1 Archangium sp. | reverse complement strand
AGTTCGGCTCTCTCTACGGCGTGGCCCTCTGAGGCGCGGCGGTCCGGTTCCCAGGCCCGCACTTCCGGCTAGCCGGAAGTGACGTGCGCCGGAAGTGACGTGAGCCCGCACTTCCGGCTGGCCGGAAGTGACGTGAGCCCGCACTTCCGGCTGGCCGGAAGTCTTGGGCGCCGGAACGAGAGGGAGCCCGCACTTCCGGCTGGCCGGAAGTGGCGAGTTCAGGTGTGTCGAGTGTCTACCGGCTGAGACGCCGAGTCTCGTTGTGGCACTCCGTCAGGTACCTGACCGTGCCGTGGCCCGGGGGGCCGACACCGTGGATTCCCAGGCCTTGCCCCCGCCTGCCTGCTTGTCGCTCCGGGCTCGCGTGAGCACCTCGCGGGCGTGTTCCTACGACATTGGCGCTTCCTGCTGACCCTCTCTGCCCCCGGCCTGCTCGGCCTCTCATGCGCGCATGCCGAGCGGGCTCGGGGGCCCGTGGTGGAGAAGCTGTCCATTACCGGGAACCACGCCCTCGATGACGCGGTCATCCGCGAGGCCATCGCCACTCGGGCGACGAGCTGGTTCCCCCTGGCCCCGGCCCGGCGGTTGGATCGGAACGTGTGGGCGACGGATCAGCAGCGCGTGGAGCGTCTGTACCGGGCCTATGGCTTCTACCAGGCCGAGGTGGAAGACGCGGTGGACGTGGTGGGAGAGGACAAGGTGCGGCTCTCCCTCTCCATCCATGAGGGCCAACCCACGCGCGTGACGAAGGTGGAGGTGAGCGGACTGGACGCGCTCCCCGCGGCGCACCGCCAGGAGGTGCTGGAGCAGGTGACGCTGAAGGAGGGAGACGTGTTCCTCGAGGAGCCGTGGGAGGAACTCGACGATGGCATCCTCGCCACGCTCCGCTCGCTGGGCTACGCCGAGGCCAAGGTTCAGCCACTGGCGACGGTGGACCTGGCCACCCGGGAGGCAGTGCTCGAGCTTCGCGTGGAGCCCGGGGTTCGCTACCGCTTCGGCGAGGTGCGGGTGGTGCGGGTGGGCCCCGGTATCGTCGAGCCGTGGCGGGTGGAGGAGCAGGTGCGGGAGGCGCTGGCCTTCGAGCGCTACTATTCCCCGGAGGCGCTCGCGCGGGCCCAGGCCCGACTCGTCCGCCTGAATGTCTTCGGTGCGGCGCGTGTGCTCCCGGGCAAGGGCAACCCGGAGACGGGCATCCTCCCCGTCATCGTCGAGGTGAGCGAGGTCCCTCCGCGCGAGCTGTCTTTCGGCTTTGGTGTGAACATCGAGCAGTTCCGCCAGGGCGCGCAGGTCTCCGCGGATTTCACCCATCGCGACTTCCTGGGTGGGCTGCGGCTGCTGCGCCTCTCGGCGGAGGGTGGTTGGGCCTTCATCCCCAACATCTACACCCGGCTGGGCGCGGGAGACCTGGTGGCGAAGCACGGGCCGGTGGCACGGCTGCGGGCCGAGCTCTGGCAGCCTCGCCTGTTCAGGCCGAACCTGGCGCTCCGCACGCGGGCGGAGGTGGAGCGGGAGCTGGAGCCCGCCTACGACCTGTTCGGCGGCAGTGGGCGCGTGGGGCTGGTGTGGCGCCCGCGTCCCTGGTTCACCGTGGAGACGTCCTACAACCTGGAGGCCTACCGACTGCAGGCGGGCCATCTGCTCTTCTCCGAGGACACGCGCTTCCTCTTCGGCTGCGAGGAAGGTTGCACGCTCTCCTACCTGGAGCAGCTCGTCGGGCTGGACCGGAGGGATGATCCGCAGGAGCCCAGGGAGGGCTACTACCTCGGCTTGTCCGTGCAAGGGGGCGGAGGCCCGCTGGGTGGCTCCTTCGACTACGTCCGCATCGTCCCCGATGTGCGCGGCTATCTGTCCTTCGGGCCCGCACGAAGGCTGACACTGGCGGCGCGCTTGCGGTTGGGGACGCTGCTGCCCCTGTCCGGCGGCCTCGGGGAGACGCCCGTCGTCGTGCGCTTCTTCTCCGGTGGAGACGCCATGCGCGGCTTCAGCGTCCAGCGCCTGTCTCCCATCCGGCTGGTGGCGCGAGAGGAGAATGGGGAGGTGGACCTGGAGCCCGTCCCGGTGGGGGGCAACGGCCTGCTCGAGTCCTCGCTCGAGCTTCGCTACGCCCTTACGGAGAACCTGGTGCTGGCCGGCTTCCTGGACGCGGGCTTCGTGACGCCGGGGCCGCTCCGCATTCGTCCCTCGTTCATCGCCGAGAACCTGTACCTCGGGGTGGGGGTGGGCGCTCGCTACCGCACGCCCGTGGGGCCGATCCGCTTCGACTTCGCCATCCGCCCGGACATCGGCCCCCCGTTGCCCTTCTACCTGCCCCACGGCGAGCTGCCGGCGCTTCCGGCCCAGGGCTGTCTGGGCCTCGGCAGGGGTTCTCCTTCGCGTGCGGGCGCTCCCGAGGGGTGGTGTGCACTCCATCTCTCCGTGGGGGAGGCGTTTTGAAGCGTCGGTGGCTCAAGAGGGTGGGGTGGGGCGTGCTGGCGCTGGTGGTGGTGCTGCTGCTGGCGGGGGGCGCCCTGTGGCTTTTCCTCCAGTCCGACAGTGGCGGCGCCTGGCTGCGCACGCAGCTCGTCGAGCGCACCAACGCAGGTATCGCCGGCACGCTCGCGGTGGAGGAACTGGACGTAAAGGGGACACGGCTCGTCCTCCGGGAGGTGGTGCTGCGCGGGCCGGAGGGTGAGGTCGTTCTCCAGGTGGCGCGCGTGGAGGTGGAGGTCGTGCTGGGTGCCCTCTTCCGGGATGTCCTCGA
>QKJM01001027.1 GCA_003249315.1 Archangium sp. | reverse complement strand
GCTACCATGTCCTCCGCAGGGGTGGGTGGGATACCCATGGCTTGCCGGTGGAGATTGAGGTTGAGAAAAAGCTGGGGTTCACTAATAAACAGCAGATCGAAGCTTTCGGTATCTCGTCCCCGCGCGCATCGCCAAGGGTGAGCTCGAAGGGAAGATGAAGTGCCGCATCTGGCGCAAGCTGCACCAGGAAGAGGCGACGCGCTTCGATCAGGTGTACGAGCTGATGGGCAAGAACCCCGGCCTGTCGCTGCCCGACGCCTTCGGGGTGCTGCAGAGCGGCCTCTCGGTGGCCGACTTCATGGCGCGCAAGGAGCGTTCCCAGCGCAAGGCCGCCGTCAAGCAGGCCCGGGGCGAGGTGGACGACACCGCGATGGAGTCCTTCATCCGCGAGATGGTGGAGAGCAAGACGGAGCTGGCCCTCGTGCTGGGCGAGCGCACCGTGCTCGACACCCTGACGAGCGTGGAGCCCATCTCCTTCCTGCTGGCCCGCAGCGGGAGGCAGGAGAAGCTCCAGGTGGTCATGCTCACCCGCCGCGCGGACTGGGAGCGGCTTGCCCCCCAGTTCGAGCGCGACTCCAAGCTGGCCCAGAAGCCCTCCACCGTCGCCCGCCAGCCGGACAAGCGGCCGTACTCGGATCCCCGCCCCTTCCTCGACCATCAGGGCAAGCCGGTGCGACTGACGCTGCGCAACGGCATCAAGCTGTCCATGCCATTGATGCAGGTGGGCCGGTTCGATCTCCTCCTCGGCGAGGAGGGACACGAGGTATTCGTCCCCTTCCACGCCCTGGTGCGCTTCTCCGCGGGGGATGATCCGGAGGCGGACGCCAGCGACAAAGAGACCGAGGATTGACAATCCACCCACGAGACTCGAGGACGTCCCGATGAACTACTTCTCCCGCCTCATCAAGCCGCTGCTGGCCCTCACCCTGTCCGCGGCGGTGCTGAGCTCCATGGCGTGCGCCAAGGAGGCGCAGTCCGCCGACGCCAAGAAGTCCGCTCCCCCCGAGTCGGCCAAGGCGGCGGAAGCAGCCAAGACCCCCGAGAAGGCTCAGGCGGCCGCTCCCGGCGAGCCTCGCGTCATCCAGCTCTCCGTCACCGAGAAGGGCTACGAACCGAGCCCCGTCACCCTCAAGAAGGGCGAGCCGGTGAAGCTGGTGCTCACTCGCACCACGGATCACACCTGCGCGACGGAGATCGTCCTCGACGAGTACGGCATCAACGCCAAGCTGCCGCTCAACGAGCCGGTGGAGGTGAGCTTCACCCCTGAGAAGGAGGGCAAGCTCGTGTACGGCTGCGCCATGGGGAAGATGATCAACGGCGTGTTCATGGTGGAGTGAATCCCCGTCACGGGTGCCTCCAGGAGGCACCCAGCTCCGCGGCCCGATGCCGGGCGAGATGGAACGCCGGCCAGCCCGATGGCGTTCCCTCGGAGTACGAGCGGAGCACGGCGGTGAGTTCCGGAGCGAAAGGCCCCTCCGGCTCCGCCGCCACGAACCCGGCGAGCACCGGAGCGGCATCCTCCGAGAGGCTCCAGACGTAGCCGGTATCCAGTTCGTCATGCCGGGCGACCCTCTCGAGGTTGCCCCGGGCGATGAAGGCATCCGGATCCAACACGTTGAGCGCGGCCAGGTAGCCGAGCGCCCCGAGGAAGGCGCCGAGGGCGAAGCGCTCGGGACGCCACCAGAGGGTGACGGCGCGCCAGGCGAGTACGCCGGCCAGCGTCCCCATGAAGACGTGCGTGTACAGGCGCAGGTGCGTGTAGCCGTAGACCGATTCATAGAGCGCCATCCGCTTCATCGCCGACGCGAGGATGAGCAGCACCAGGCCCACCATCACCGAGCACCCCACCCGGAAGGCCCTCACCTGCCCCGGACTCGCGAGCCGTGTCCAGCGCGCCAGCGCGAGGATGAGACCCAGCGTCAGCAGGGACACCGCGAGCAGCTCGAAGAAGCCGCGCCGGGCATAGCTCGAATAGGTGAGGCCCTCGGGCAGGAGCGCTTCGCCGAAGAGGAAGGCGAGCTGGATGGCGGCGAAGCCCAGGAAGAGCAGATCCACCAGCCCCACGAGCATGAGGCTCTCGGTGAAGCCCAGCCGGGCCGGCGCGGGCACAACCTCCGCGTCTCCCAGTTCCGCCCCATGGCGCCGCCGCATCGCCTGGGCCAGCAGGCCGAGCACCCCGAAGGCGCTGCCGAAAGTGAACAGCCCTCGCGCGAAGGACTCCACGAGCGACGCCGGCTCGAAGGACAGGACGTCGGACAAGGTCCGCTCGAAGACGGCGTCCGCCGAGGCGAGCAACACGGTGAAGACGAGCAGGACGGGCGCGGCGAGCAGGCCTCCTCGCAGCACCGGCAACAGCTTCGGCACCTGCCGCCGGGCCGCGGAGAGGTCCACCTCCGCATGCACCAGCGTCGGAGGGAGCAGCATCGAACGAAAGAAGGTGGCGAGCGCGGTGAGCGGATAGCCCCACAACCCCAGTCTCTGCACACGCCCGGCCGCCCAGAAATGTACCAGCAGCAACAGCAGCAGGCCCGAGGCCAGTACGTTGAGCACCGTGAGGAACGGGCTGGCGCGCACGAAGACCATCCCGGAGAAGAACAGCAAGGGCACCATCAGCCACGCGTTGGGTCGGGCCCGCTGCCAGCCCTCGCGGCCCCCGAGCCAGAGGAGCGTGCCCAGGAAGAGCAGCACGAACAGGGGGAACGAGACGCCGAGGGCCAGACCATCGAAGAGCACCTCCGCGCAGACGCCCAGCCCGAGGGCCGCGAGGAACGTCGCGCGCGGCCGGCGCAGGCGCGGGCGGGAGGAGGTGACGGGGAAGACGTGGGGGTCTCCGGTGTCGAGGGAAAACTCGCTGGAGGCGGTGGTCATGACGAAGCTCCGTGAGCGACGGGTTCTCGCGCAGCCTTGCAAGCCACGGCCCAGCCGCCGCCCGGGAGACATCGCCTGGCGCCCCGTGTCCCCTCCGCCACGGTGCGGGCCGACGACCACAGCACCCCCGTGGCACTCGCTCACCCCAGCCTGCTCATCACCACCAGCACGAGCGCTCCCACCATCACCGCCACCCCGAAGGTCAGCAGTACCCAGCGCCCGAACACCCAGCCGCCCACCACCGTCGCCATCACCCCCTTGGTCAACGTGTTGGAGGCCGCCCCCAGGAAGATGGTGGTGGCGGCCACCTCCTCAGCCAGCTCGCCCTGGGCCAGCTTCGCCATGGAGAGAGTGATGGCGTCCACGTCCGTCAGCCCCGCCAGCACGCCCGCGAGGTAGGCTCCCCCGCGCCCCAGGTACGCGGTGGCCGCCTTGGCGCCCAGCAGCACCAGCGCGAAGAGCAGGGTGAACTTCAGCGCCGACTTCAGCTCGAAGGGGTTGGCGAACTCCAGCTCCGAGCCCTCGCCTCGCGTGGCGCTGGCGCTCCGGTAGAAGAGCGCGCTCGCCCCCAGCGTAGAGGCCGCCATGGCCAGCATCGGCGCCGCCAGCGAGCGCAGCAGCGGCGCATGCACCACCGCCACTTCCACCAGCACCCGCGCGAACATCAGCGACGAAGCCAGCGTCACCGCCAGCATGCACCCCAGCCGCATCTCCCGCCCCGCCCCTCGCGCCCTGCCGGAGAAGGACAGCGTCACCGCCGTGGAGGACACCAGCCCTCCCAGCAGTCCCGTCACCACCAGCCCCCGCCGAGAGCCCAGCACCTGGATGGCCACGTACCCCGCGAAGCCGATGCCGGCGATCAGCAGCGTCAACCACCCGAGCTGCCGCGGGTTGAGCACATCCATCGGCCCGTAGCTCTGGTCCGGCAGCAGCGGCACCACCACCACCGCCACGAAGAGGAGTTGCATCACCGCCGACACGTCCCGCCGGGACAGCCGTCCGACGAAGGCGTGCAGCCACGGCTTGAGCGACAGCAGCATGGTCGCCACCACCGTCAGCCCCGCCACCACCAGCAGCTTCACCCGCTGCGGCTCCAGCACCCCCTCGGTGAGCGACAGCGCTCCCAGCAGGAAGCACAGCAGCAGCGCCACCTCCGACGTCAGCCCGTGCGACCAGCCCTTGCGCACGTCCCCCGAGTAGGACACCACCAACAGCGCTACCACCGCCGCGAAGGCCGCCAGCAGCACCCAGGGCCCCAGCTCACGCGACACCAGCACCGCCACCGCCCCCGACAGCGACACCAGCGGATAGGTGCGTGAGCCGCCGATGAACGACTCCGCCTCCTCCCGCGGATCCGGCGCCGAGTGCTCCCGCTCCTGGCCGATGATGAAGCCCGAAGCCAGCGCCAGCCCCAGCGACAGGAATGGCTCGTAGTTCTCCATCCCTCTCCCCTACTCCCTCGCGCGAGGGAGGGAAAGCTCCACCAGGGAAGACGAGTCCGCCTCCTCCACCTCCGCGACGCGCGGGCGCTCCAGCAGTGCCAGCAGGTTCCCCTCGATGGTGCCGCAGATCTGCTCCAGCGGCAGATCATTGTCGTCCTGGCCGAAGGGGTCTTCGATCTCCACGCCAATCTCCTCGATGCCGAAGAACACGAAGGCCACGAGCAGCACGCCGAGGAGGGAGAGCCAGCCGAACGGCGCCAGCAGCGCGAAGGGCAGCGTCAGGAAGTAGAGGATGAGCGCGCGTCGCAGGTGTACCACGTAGGCGAAGGGCAGCGGCGTGCGACGGATGCGCTCACACGCCCCCAGGTAGTCGACGAGGAGCTGGACATTGTGGTCGAGCGACACCTGGAGGTAGTCCGAGAGGATGCCCCGGCGCCGGGCTTCGACCAGGAGCGCGCTGATACGGGTAGCGATCTCCAGCGGGACGTGCTGCGCCGCGAGCACCTCCTCCACCTCGCCCGCGGGCAAGGCCGAGGCACTGGGGCCAATCTCCCGCTGGCCGCGCAGGTGGTGCATCGTCGCGTAGACCCAGGCAACGTTCCACCGCACCACGCCGGAGAGCAGCGCCGGCTCGCGCGAGAGGTGAATGCTCGCGGCGCGGGCGAGGTTGCGAGACTCGTTGACGATCGCCCCCCACTGCTTGCGCCCCTCCCAGAACCGGTCGTACGAGGCATTGGTCCGGAAGACGAGCAGCAGGCCCAGCGCCACGCCGACCAGGCCATGCACCGTGGCCGGGATGTCGAGCGGCCGGACGTAGACATGGACGGCCACCACCCCCGCCGCCCAGCCCACGCAGAGGAGGATCCGCCCCAATATCTCCCGGACCATCGAGCCCTTGATGTCGAAGAGGTGATGCGTCCACTTGTGCGCGTCGTAGTCGATCATGATCGTCCCCCCTCTCTGCCACTGCCGCGGACGCTTGGACAGAGGGCGAGGAGGACTCTCGGTGTGAAGGCGCTCGCGCGTGGCGTGCGCTCCTCGGCCCCCCTGCTGAACGGACGTACAGACAGAGACGCTTCCGGGGATCGGTTTCTCGGCATGACGCCCGAAGGCGACTAGTCTGCGCCCCCTTCCTCATGGGCGGCGCGGCGGAGCTGTTCAAGCGACATGTCTTCCTGGACCTCGAGACGACGGGGTTGGACCCTCGTGTCGACGAGGTGATCGAACTCGGCGCGCTCTTCGTCGAGAACGGCCAGGTGGTGGACCGCTACGTCCACTTCTTCACAGCCTCGCGTCCCCTCCCCCTCACCATCCGTCGGCTCACGGGCATCGACGACGACATGCTGAAGGGCCAGCCCCGGCTCGCGGAGAAGATACCGGAGCTGCGGGACAGGTTGTCCGGCTGGACGGTGGTGGCCCACAACGCCTCCTTCGAGAAGGGCTTCCTCCCGAACCTGCTCGGCCCCATCCGCGCCCCGGTGCTCGACTCGTGCGAGCTGATGCACTACCTCCACCCGGAGCTGCGCAGCCACTCGCTCGAGTCCCTCATGCGCTGGGCCGGCAAGGGTCCTCGCACCCGTCACCGCGCGATGACGGACTGCGAAGCCACCCACGCGGTGCTGCTGCATGCCCTGGAGGGCTGCATCCGTGACGGGCGCATCGAGGACATCGCGGATCTGCTGGAGACGTTGGATCCCCGCGCCGCGCTGCGCATGGCGCAGGCCGAGGCCGGAGAGGCCGAGCTGGAGCTGGACGGAGCCCTGGACGCGGAGGCGGCTCCCCTGGTGGAGCTCCTCATCGGGCTGTGGAAGCTGTGCCGGGCCTCTCCCGCGCCCCTGAAGCTGGAGCACACCGGCTTCCTCCCCGGTCGCCCCGAGCGCCTGCGGGCCGGAGGCCCCCAGCGACCCGATGAGGAGCCGGACGAGAGCACCCCGGTGCTGCCGGTGCGCCCCGAGGAGGTGGAGACGCTGCTCGGCCCCGGCGGCGCGCTGGAGCAGGCGCAGGAGGGCTTCCAATCCCGCCCCGCGCAGCTCGAGGTAGCCCAGGCCGTGGCGCGTACCCTCTCCGATGGCGGGCAGCTCGCGGTGGAGGCGGGAACGGGGACGGGCAAGTCGCTCGCGTACCTGGCGCCCGCGGCCCTCTTCGCCGCTCGCAACGGGCGCAGGGTGGGCGTGGCCCCGCACACCAAGACGCTGCAGGATCAACTGATTGAAAAGGACCTGCCCCGCCTGCACCGCGCCACCGAAGGCGCCTTCGGCTACGCGCTGCTCAAGGGACAGACGAACTACCTCTGCCGCCGCCGCGCGCTGGAGGTGACGCAGGTGGAGCCCGGGATGGGCCACCTCGCCCGCGCCCCTCGCGCCTACCTGCGCGCCCTGCTCCGCCGCAGCGAGGATGGCGACCTGGATCGGCTCAGCCACTGGTTCCGCGAGCGCTTCCCCGTGCTGCTCGGGCTGGCCCCGGCGGTGCGCTCGGAGGCGGCCACCACGCTCGGCGAGCGCTGCCCGCACTACCACCGCTGCTACTACCACTCGGCGGTGGCTCAGGCGCGCGACGCGGACGTGCTCGTCATCAACCAGTCGCTCGCCTTCGCCTGGCCCCAGCGCTACCCGAAGCTGGAGCACCTGGTGCTGGACGAGGCCCACGAGGTGGAGGACGTGGCCACCACCGCGCTCTCCTCGGAGCTGTCGGACCTGGCCTTCTCCCGGCTGGCCGAGCGGCTGCACGGTCGGGACGGGCGGCGCGGCCTCTTCGCGGAGCTGCGGCGGGCCCTCTTCTCCACGCGGCGCGGAGAGGCCCGCGTGCTGATGAGCGAGATTGAAGGCGCCTTGCAGACGGTGGGCTCGGCCGTGCGCGGCCTGGGCGAGCGCGTGGTGGCCCTCTGCGAGCCGGCGGCCATGACCTCCGAGGACGCGGACGAGACGGCGTACGCGCCGGAGCTGCGGATCACCCCCCAGGTGCGGGCCTCGCCCGCGTGGGAGCCGGTGCGCCAGGCACTGGTGGACGTGCGCGAGTGCCTCCAGGAGCTGCACAAGCGGCTGACGGTGGGAGTGCCGGAGCTGCTGCCGGAGCTGGCGGTGCGACTGCCTCCCCTGGAGCGCGAACTGGCGGGCGCGGTGTCCGAGGTGCAGGAGCTGACCACGCTGACCTCGGAGCTCTCCGACGAGCCGGCAGACGGCCGGTGCTACGCGGCCACGGCGGTGCCTCGCCGACAGCGCTGGGGGCTGAGCGCCATGCCGTTGAACGTCGCGCACTACGTGTCGCGCGACTTCGCGGCGCAGAAGCGCGCGCTGGTGCTGGCCTCGGCCACGCTGAGCACGGGCACCGAGCGCATGCCGTACGTGCTGGGCCGGCTTGGCCTGGACGGGCGCAACGAGGGTATTCCCGCCCCCCACCTGCTGCGCGCCACCTCGCCCTTCAAGCTGCGCCAACAAGCCCTGGTGGTGCTGGTGACGGACGCGCCGCGCGCACACGAGGAGGCCTTCATCGAGTGGGCCGCCTTCCGTGTGTCCGGGCTGGCGCAGGTGATGGGCGGGCGGCTGCTGGGGTTGTTCGCCTCCACGCGGCGGATGGAGCGGATAGCGGACCTGGTGAGGACGCGGCTGGAGCCTCAGGGCATCGAGGTGATGCGACAGTCGCGCGGGCACGGGCGCTCGCTGGCGGCGCGGCAGGAGAAGGACACCGGCACGGTGCTGCTGGGAACGAAGTCCTTCTGGCAGGGCGTGGACATTCCCGGCCGGGGCGTGGGCTGCGTCTTCATCGACAAGCTGCCGCTGGAGCCTCCGAGCCGCCCGCTGGTGGCCGCCCGCGAGGAGCTGCTGACCCGCGGGGGCAACGCCCACCTGGGCTTCCTCTACTACCGGCTGCCCCGCTCGCTGCTGATGCTGCGCCAGGGCGTGGGCCGACTCATCCGCTCCCACGCGGACCGGGGCGTGGTGGTCATCGCCGATCCCGGCCACTTCAGCTACCGGCAGCAGTTGCTGGACGCGCTCGCCGGCTACCGGGTGGAGCTGCTCCCCTGGTCCGAGGCCCGCGTGCGCCTCTATGACACCATCGAGGAGATGGGGCTCATCCGCCGAGACTGACTCCGCCCGGCGTCAGTTCCACTGGAAGGCGCCCGCGGCCTCCCCGATGACCGCGGGGACGAGGGCCTCGAGCAGCTCATCGGGCTCCCCGCCCGACGCCTTGACCTCCACGTTCCCCAGCAACGACCCCGCCGGGTAGCGCGAGCACACCATCGACAGCCGCAGGCCCCCTCCGGGCAGGGAGTGGAGCTTCGCCAGCAGCCGATAGCCGGAGACCTTCAGCTTTCGCAGCACCTTCTTCGCCTGCTCGGGGCTCTCCTGCTCCGGCGCCAGCAGCGCCCCTCGCCGGGTCAGCTCGTCGCGCATCAACGCCTCGGTCGCCCTCACCTGCTCCACGGACAGGCTGCCCGTGGTGTCCTTCAGCCCGCCGAAGGCCACGTAGAGCCGTGGGGGCGGTGCCTCCTGGGCCCACACGGCCCCGGGCAACAAGGAGAGGAACAGGACGACGAGGACGAGGACTCGGGAGGCGCCTGGCATGGTCCGCCCCATGCTACCAGAGCCCGCCCCCGTGGATGCATCGACACAACACAGCCACGATGCCGCATGAGAGGGATTGCTCGCGACGCACGGGAACCGCACCGTGCCAACGCATGCCTCCCTGCCCTGCACACAGCCCCCTCCGGGGTCGTGTTGACCACGAAACACTTTCGACGGATGCTGCCCGCTACAGAAGCCAATCCCTCTCAGCACACGTCGACGGCCTGGGCTCCCAGTCACGCCTCCCATCCGTCTTGATTCCTGGAGCCGTACATGAAGAATACCCTGTTGATTGCCGGAACCCTGCTCCTTCTCGGCGTGGGCTGCGGAAGACATGACGACACCGAGTCCGACGTGCCGTACGAGGCCCTGCGCGCCGCGGCCTCCGCCGCGCTGACCACCCAGGGATGCACCACGCTGCCCGTGTCCGCGGTGCGGGCCATCGGGGACGACGGCAACGTCCCGGGCAACACGCTGGACGACCGGCTCGACACGCGCTGGAGCAGCCTCGGCAAGGGTTCGTGGATCGACTATGACCTGGGCGCCGGGCACGACGTCTCGGGCACGGCCATCGCCTGGCACAACGGCCACCTGCGCACCAACGACTTCACCCTGTCCGTCTCCTCGGATGGGCAGACCTATACCCAGGTGTACAGCGGCAGGAGCAGCGGCACCACCACGGCGGCGGAGACCTACACCTTCGCCAGCCACTCCGCGCGCTACCTGCGCATCACCGTCAACGGCAACAGCACCAACGACTGGGCGAGCATCGCCGAGGCGCGAGTGTGCGCCCCGTCGGCCCCCGGCGGTGGCGGTGGCGGCGGCAACAGCGTGGTGTGGCGAGGCGACTTCGAGACGGGGGATCGCTCGCAGTGGACCCGCGGGCAGATGGTCCACGCGAACCGACTGCAGGTGGTGAGCTCGCCGGTGCGAGAGGGCCGCTACGCCCTCAAGGCCACGGTGCGGCAGGGGGATGATCCCATCAACTCCAGCGGCAACCGCAACGAGCTGGTCTACATGTCGCGCGAGCCGGTGGGCTCGGAGTACTACTACCGCTGGAGCACGATGTTCGCGCCGGACTTCCCCAACGCGAAGACCTGGCAGCTCGTCACCCAGTGGCACCACGAGGGAAACACCGGCTCGCCGCCGGTGGAGTTCTTCATCTACGCCGACGAACTCCGCCTGCGGATCGGCGGCGCCAACGGCCCCACTGTGTGGAAGACGCCGCTGGTCCGTGGAGAGTGGCAGGACTTCATCTTCCACGTGAAGTGGTCGCCGAACGCGGACGTGGGCTTCGTCGAACTGTGGCACAACGGCCAGCTCGTCCTGCCCAAGCGCCACATCGCCACCCAGTACTCCGGGATGCTCAACTACCTGAAGGTGGGCCTGTACCGGAACAGCACCATCGCCCCGGTGGGAGTGGTGTACCACGACGGCTGGGTGCAGGCCCGCAAGCTGGAGGACGTGCTGCCGACGACGGCACGCCTGGCTCCCGCGTCCAGCGAG
>QKJM01000368.1 GCA_003249315.1 Archangium sp. | reverse complement strand
TGCTCTTCCTCCTCGCCCAGCAGAAGCAGTTGGCACAGACACTGAAGCTGCTGCCCTCCTTCCGCGAGCGCCTCGAGGCCCGGGGCCTCAAACCCTCGGCCCGCGCTGACCGGGACTTCCGCTGGAGCGACGTGGGCCGCGGCCTGGCTCGCTTCGGCCGCGATGCCCTCTCCACCAGCCCTCTTTTCAATGGCGCGGGTGGCCTCAACCTCTCCTCCTTCCGCAACCAGTTGCCGCCTCCCTACCAGCAGGTTTTCGACACGGTGGATGACGCGGAGTCCCTGCGCCACTTCGCTCCGGCCAACGTCGTACTGGGCACCTTCGACCACATGACGTTCGGCGTGCCCCTGGGCTTCTACTACCTGATTGCCGGCACGGGGCAAGGCCTGGCCTCGCTCACTCAGGGCGAGTACGAGCAGGCCACCCGCGAGCTGACTCCCGCGGTGCTTCTGGTGGCGACATACGCGGGCGGCAAGGGCGTGCGCGCCGTCTCCGAGGCCCGGGGTGCCACGAGCGCCGGGCTGAGCGCCCTCCAGGTGGCTCGCCTGCGCGCCAGGGCCCTCGGGGAGGTGGCCCGTCAACTGGAGGTGACCCTGGGCGTGGACGGCCTGCGCGAGCTGGCCAGGGACATGAGCGCCAGCCGGGAGGCAGGCCGCTTCGTCGCCGTGGGGGGCATGGATGCCGCCCTCGCCCTGCGCCACGCTCGCGGGGACGTTGCCAAGGCCCAGGTCTGGCTCTCCCAGCGCAGGCCCGAGCGCTCCGGCTCCTCCGGAGCCAGGGGCGGGGCGGCGAAGAACCCCGGCCCCACTCCGAAGGAAACCCGTGCCGCGAAGGGCCAGGGGACTCTCTCCTCCCTGGTGGACGAGCACGTGGGCCTCACTGCCGAGGTGCTAGAGGCCAGACTCGCGCTGGCCGAGCTCGAGTCCACCGGCGCACGCCTTTCCTCGAACATGGTGCTGATGGAGAAGCAGCGTCCCTCGCTCGACGCCCCTCCTCCCGGTGCCCTCGGCCACCCTCGCTGGCCCGAGTACGTCGCCTACTACGAGAACCGCCTCACCGAGCTGCGCCAGGGCCTCCCCTCCAAGCCTCCCCTCTCCTGGGCCGGCTACGAGAACATGCGCGGGCTCTTCGCCCGCGGACTCGCCTTCGAGCGCGACATGGTGGCACTGCTACGAGCCGACGCCGCCCTTCCCCAGTCCCTGCGCCGCTTCCTCGGGGACTTCATCCTCCCCCGCATCGAAGTCTACGTGGGCGTGTGGAAGCCCGCGGCCGGCCTTCGCTTCGCCGATGTCCTCGTCATCGAGCAGCGGCCTCCCCTTGGCTTGCCTCCCCGCGTGGAGACTTTCAGCTTCAAGAGCCGCGATTTCTCGATGCTGGGAGAGGAGGCTTTGACGGTACGGATGAAGGCAGACGCGCGAGAAGCCCTGATGTACTACGGCGAAACGTTGGACATCCGCCGCCCCGAACTCAAGCTCCAGGGCGTGAAGATCCAGGTCCAGAGAGTCCGCCTCATCTACGAGAGCGGCGCACTCAAGACCAAGAATTCAAAGCTGTTGAAGAACATCGTGAACAAGACCCGAGCAGATGTGAAAGGAGTGGAGGTGCTGTTCCAATGAAGGTTCTGACGCTTCAGGATTTGAATGCGGAGGACAGCCTGAGGCTCTCTTTCGACGGAGCCTTCAACCAGCAGGCGACACTCGAACTCGAGTTGGACCCCTTCCTCCAGGCGCTCGAGACGTATGGGGCCGAGTGGATGCCAGACATCGTCAGTGGCAAGCGGCGACGCAAATATTCTCGCGACGCCGTCAGGAAGGCCCTGGCGGAAAGGCGCGACCCCTACAGCGCCATCATCGGTCTCTACCGAACAACCTCGCCCGCCATGGCGCTGACCCTCAACCTTGGACTGACACAGCGCCGGGCAGAGTTGAGTATGGGCCTCAATGTACAGCCACTCTCCTTCTTCTCAGAGGCAGAGCGCTGCCGACAGTTCGTGGAGATGGTGCGCGCCTGGGCCGCACGCTACCCGGTCCCCTACGCCAGGGCCCACAGCATGGCGGATGAAGAACTGTCTGGCGCTCCCAACTTCGGCCGCGATGACGAGACCGAATACAGAGACGGGTTCGACAGAATCTACGAGGTGTACTGGCTCAACGTCTTCGGCCCGAAGCTGGTGGAGTCCATCGGCCGCGAGCGCATGCTCTCCACCCCGGCCCACCGCGTGGAGGAGCTCCCCAACGGCTCCGTCCTCCTGGTGACCTGGCCCACCGCCGCCGACTTCTCCACCGACGCCGCCCGGGAGGCCCAGGCCCGCGCCCATGTCCACCTCCGGCCCGACCTCGACTTCTCCACCGTCCTGCGCACCCTCCGCGAGCGCAGCACCGCCCTCGCCCCCGTCGAGCCCCGCTTCCACTTGGACCTCGCTCCCCTTCTCTCTCGCGTGGTGGACGAGGCCGCCATCCACGAACGCCAGCGCCGCATCGCCGAGCTCAACGCCTGGCAGCCTCCCGAGCCCGAGGAGTGGCTCCCCGCAGACGCCACCCTCCCCTCCGACGTCCCGGACACCCAACGCGCTCTCAGGCTCTACTCCGTGCTCTCCGAGCGCCTCGTCGCCCTCCTCCACACCGAGGTGCCCTCCGTCTTCAAGGAGTCCCCCGAGTCCCTCACCGACGCCGACTTCTACTTCTGGCGCGAGGACTTCCCCAAGACCCGCCTTCGCGAGGCCATCGACATGGACGCAGTGCC
>QKJM01000526.1 GCA_003249315.1 Archangium sp. | reverse complement strand
TGGCGGACACGTGGACGCTACTGCGGGTGTCCATCAAGAACCGGGACTACATGTCGTACCTGAGCTCGTCGACACTGCAGGAGCTGTTGAAGAGCATCTCGATGAAGCAGTTCTTCATCGAGTCGGTTCGAGCCATCCCGAGGATGTTCAAGGCCATGCTCGTGAGCCGGAAGGTGAAGACGTGGCCGTGGCAGGTGCCCGCCGACCACTACGACATGTCCCTGCTCGAGCTGCGCAAGCGGTACGGCATCGAGCTCGTCTGAGCCGTCACGCTCCGACTCGAGCTGGATGACGGCTATAGCGCCGCGAGCAGCAGTCGAATCTCGTCGTCCACGTCCTCGGGGCGCTCGACGGTATGGGCGATGGCCTCTCGGCGCGCAGCGAGCCCAGGACGTGTTCCAGCCCAGGCGTCCCCAGAGGAGCTGCCCACGAACTCTCGCGGCGCGCGAATGACTTCGGGGCTGTAACTATTTCTCGCCCTTCCTGCATCAAACGTCAGCCCGAAGCCTCTTCCGAGAGGCAGTCATACCGATATGTGGCGGCGCTGGCGGTGGCGCGTGAGTGCAGCTCGAGTCTACAGACGGTCCAGAGCCAGGCAGCTCCTGGGGGGAATCTGGTCCCTGTTCTCGAGGGGGGAACGCTCTACCCACCGCCAGCGCCACCGCGCCCAAGCACCTGGAATTACTAGATTTACCCCTTCCTCTTGAACATCAAGAATAAATTTTTGAACCGGGAACGCAACATTGTCAGCCTCTGCGGCATAATCACTGGAAACCCTCAACTCCCGTCAGGAGGCTTCATGCGTCTTTCCACGGCCCTCATGGCCGCGACATCCCTCTCTCTCGCGGCTTGCAGCACCGAGCCAGCGAGCGAGGCGGCAACCCTCGACACGACCTCCGCTGCGCTCCGTCCGGAGCAGGCGGGCAAGTTCCTCCGTAGCCCCAACGCGGTGCGGGGCGAGTACATCGTCACCCTGGAGGCCGACGCGTACCGGGATGCCCGCGAGGTAGCGCACGAGCTCGCGCGCAGCTACCGCGGCCAGGTAGGCCGGGTGTACCGTCACGCCCTGCGCGGCTTCATGGTCCGCATGACCGAGATGGACGCGAAGGAGCTCGCCGCGGATCCCCGCGTCAAGCGCGTGGAGGAGAACGGCGTGGTGCAGGCGGTGGGCGTGCAGGACGGCGCCACCTGGGGCCTGGACCGGGTGGATCAGATCGATCTGCCGTTGGACCAGACCTACAACTACAACACGGCCGGCGCCGGCGTGAACGCGTACATCATCGACACGGGCATCCGCGTCTCGCACTCGGACTTCGGCGGCCGCGCGCAGTCGGGCTTCGACGCGGTGACGGCCGGCGGCAACGCGGATGACTGCAACGGCCACGGCACGCACGTGGCGGGCACGGTCGGCGGCGCCGAGTGGGGCGTGGCCAAGGCGGTCAACCTGTACGCGGTGCGCGTGCTGGACTGCTCGGGCTCGGGCACCTACGACGGCGTCATCGCCGGCATCGACTGGGTGACGAACAACCACATCAAGCCGGCCGTGGCCAACATGAGCCTGGGCGGCGGCGCGTCGCAGTCTGTGGATGACGCGGTGACGGCCTCCATCGCCGCGGGCGTCGTCTACGCCGTGGCCGCGGGCAACGACAGCGGAGACGCCTGCACCAAGTCCCCCGCTCGTACGCCCAACGCCATCACCGTGGGCGCCACCACCAGCACGGACGCGCGCGCCTCCTACTCCAACTACGGCACCTGCGTGGACATCTTCGCGCCGGGCTCGAGCATCACCTCGGCCTGGTACACCGGGGACTCCGCCACCAACACCATCAGCGGCACCTCCATGGCCTCGCCGCACGTGGCCGGCGCCGCGGCGCTCTACCTGGGCACCAACCCCACCGCCTCCCCGGATCAGGTGACGAGCATCCTCACCAACAACGCCGGCCTGGGCAAGGTGGGCAGCCCCGGCACCGGCTCGCCCAACCTGCTGCTGTACACGGGCTTCATCGGCGACGGCAATGGTGACATCACCGCGCCCACCGCCTCCATCACCTCGCCGGCCGAGGGCGCCGCCGTCACCGGCACCGTCTCCATCGCCGCCTCCGCCAGCGACGACGTGGGCGTCACCCGCGTGTCCTTCTTCGTCAACGGCACCTTCGCGGGCACGGACACCACCGAGCCCTTCGAGTACGCCTGGGACACCACCCTGGGCGGCAACGGCAGCCACGCCCTGGTGGCCAAGGCCTATGACGCCGGCGGCAACGTGGGCTCCAGCACCGCCGTCAACGTCACGGTGAACAACCCCGGCATCGCCGGCTACGACTCCGCCCTCAAGGCGCCCAAGTGCGCCGACGTGGGTGCCTACTGCGACACCGGCACCCTGGTGGACGGCCGCGGCACCATGGGCCCGGAGCAGAACGCCCCCAACACCATCGCCTCCTCCTGCGCCGACGGCAACAGCGGCACCTACCACGGTGACGAGTCGCTGGATCGCATCCGCATCTCCACCCTGGACGGCACGGCGCTGGCTCCGGGCAAGACGGTGAAGGTGGACGTGACGGTGTGGGCCTGGTCCACCGGCGGCTCCGACTCGCTGGACCTCTACTACACGGGCGATGCCAACAACCCGTCGTGGACGTACCTCACCACGCTCACCCCGTCCGCGGGCGGCGCCCAGGTGCTCTCCACCACCTACACCCTGCCCGCCGGCAGCCTGCAGGCCGTGCGCGGCAACTTCCGCTACGGCGGCTCCGTGGGTAGCTGCTCCACCGGCAGCTACGACGACCGTGACGACCTGGTCTTCGCCACCGGCGACGGCAGCGAGCCGCCTCCCCCGCCTCCCCCGCCGCCCTCGAGCATCTCGCTCGCCACCAGCGGCTACAAGGTGAAGGGCAACCCGTACGCGGACCTGACCTGGAGCGGCGCCACCAGCACCAACGTGGACATCTACCGGGACGGGAGCCTGCTCACCACCACCGCCAACGACGGCGCCCACACCGACGCGCCCATCAAGGGCACCGCGAGCGCCACCTACAGCGTGTGCGAGGCCGGTACGAGCACCTGCTCGGCCGACGTGGTGGCGACGTTCTAGTCACCCGCTGAAGCCCCGGCGCGCGTGAAGCGCGCCGGGAGTGGACACAGGCCCCGGGTCGGCTCAGGCCGGCACCGGGGCCTCGTCTTTCTCGCGCGCCCCGAGAGGGGTTACTCCCCCGAGGCCGCCTTCACCGGCTCCTCCAGCGGCACCATCACCCGCGGATCATTCGTGAGCATCACGAAGCGCACGTCCGGCATGCGCTGCACCACGGTGGGCTCGAAGCGCAGCCGCCGCAGGGTATCCGCGCAGTCCGAGCCGGAGCCCCACTCGAGCCGATCTCCCGGCCCCCAGGGGAAGACATCCACCCAGCCCCGGTAGCGGATGGGCGCATGCACCTGCTTGAGGTGGGTGGGGGTAATCGCCATGGCGGAGTGGTAGCGCCGGGTGAGGAGCCGCAGCGTCGTGGAGGCGCCCATGCCCGGGAACATGGCCCGGACGGCCGCGAGCGTGTTCCGCACACCTCGACGAAGGGTGAACTCGGCGTGTACCAACCGCTGATCGCCCAGGACGGTGTCATGCACCAGCCGCGTCTCGGTGGCGGAGAGACGGGTGCGCTGGAAGGTCAGGTCCGCGGGCACCTTGGGGAAGCCCCACACCTCGCGTCCCATGGAGATGGCGTTGTCCTTGTCCAGGAAGAGCCAGTTGACGAGCGCCATGCCCCGGGGATCCGCGAAGGCCGCCAGCGGCGAGAGCCAGTTCACCTCGGGGTAGGTGTGCGAGGCATCCTTCGCCACGCAGAAGGACACCATCAGCTCCATGTAGGGGCCGATGCTGGCGTCCTTGTACTCATTGAGCCATAGCTGTGCGACTCCGTGGCGCGCTCCGTTGGCCGCCTCCAGCACGGCTGGCAGCACGTTCTGCCCGGCGAGCAGCTCGCGGAGGACCTCGAGATCCACCCGCCCGCTGATGATCGTCATGTCGCAGTTGTAGATGTGGAGCGGCATCGGGAACTCGCGTCCCGAGGGCAACCGGACCTGCTGGGCCGGATGCTCGGCGAAGAGCGGATCGTGGCGAGCACGGCTCATCTCGTTGTTCCTCCTGGCCCCGACGTACCCGGCCTCATGCATCAACGGGGACAAACACGAGATTGCTTCCAGCCCTCGAAGTCAAGGAAGCTGTCCTCAATCACCGAGGGGGATGTCCGAATGAAGGAAGCTCAGAAGCCGATCCGGGTGGCCATCCTGGGGGGTGGCGGAGGCGCACTCAGCGCGGCCGTCTACCTCACGTCCACCGAGGAGCTGCGCCAGCGCTACCAGGTGACAGTCTATCAGGAGGGGTGGAGGCTGGGAGGCAAGGGCGCCAGCGGGCGCAACGCCGAGCACGGTGAGCGAATCGAGGAGCACGGCGTCCACATGTTCATGGGCTGGTACGAGAACGCCTTCCGGCTCGTCCAGGACTGCTACGCGGAATGGAAGGTGGAGCCGGACAACCCCTTCCAGAGCTGGCAGGACGCCTTCTCCCCCCAGTACCTCGTGTCCCTGGAGGAGTGGCTGGAGCGAGACAGAAGGGGCCACTGGGAGACATGGAACCTGGAGCTGCCTCCCACTCCGGGCACACCGGGGAACGGAGACCCCATTCCGGGGATGGTGGGCCTGCTGCGACTGCTGGTGGCGTGGCTGCGCCAGCGTGGCGAGGAGGTGGGGCTGGACACCAACGCCATGCCGGAGCCCTCGGCGGAGCGCTCCGGCTGGAGAGAGGGCCTGCTGAGCAAGGGGGTGGAGCTGGCGAGCTGGGTGGAGGCCCGCTTCGAGGAGGCGAAGTCCGGAGGGCTCACGGACACGCTGCGCCGGGCCTGGATGCTGCTGCGGCTGGGCGTGGCCGTGCTGCGCGGCTTCATCGTGGACGTGCTGCCCTACGGTTCCAAGGGCTTCGAGCGCATCAACGACATGGACTTCCGCCAGTGGCTCATCCGCAACGGGGCCCGGGATGACGAGGTCAACTGGTGCGCTCCCGTCCGCTCCTTCTATGACCTGGCCTTCGCCTACCGAGGCGGCATCGGCGACAAGGAGCACGCGGACGTGGCCGCCGGGGCGGCGCTGTACTCGCTGATGCGGATGATCCTCACCTACAAGGGGGCACCGCTGTACCGGATGATGGCGGGCATGGGCGACACCATCTTCTCGCCCCTGTACCAGGTGCTCGCCAGCCGCGGCGTGGAGTTCCGCTTCTTCCAGCGCGTCACCGCCCTGCGAGTGGCCGCGAAGGAGAACGTCATCGACACCATCGAGCTGGCCGAGCAGGCCCGGGTGAAGCACCCGCCCTACCAGCCGCTCGTCACGGTGAAGGGCCTTCCCTGCTGGCCCTCGCAGCCGCACTGGGAGCAGCTCGAGGACGGAGAGGCGCTGCGCGCCCGGGGCGTCAACTTCGAGTCCGCCTGGTGCGACGTGCAGGTGGGCACCCGGACGCTGCGCCGCGGGGAGGACTTCGATCTGGTGGTGCTCGGCATCCCCGTGGGCGCGCTCCCTCCGCTCACTCAGGAGCTCGCAGCGCGCAGCCCGGAGTGGCGCGCCATGCTCGGCCACTCGCGCACGGTGATGACGCGCGCCATGCAGCTCTGGCTCACCCCGTCGCTCGCCGGGCTCGGGTGGGCGGCCGGCCCCACCATCCTCACCACCTACCAGTACCCGTGGAGCTCCTGGGCGGACATGTCGGACCTCGTCCCCCGCGAGGCGTGGCCTCCCGAGGCCTCTCCGAAGACGATTGGCTACTTCTGCGACGTCTACCCCACGCCACCTCTGGACGATACGCCGCTCGACAACCCCGACTGGCCGCTCCAGCTCAAGCAGCGGGTGAAGGAGAGCGCGCTCACCTGGCTGGACAGGCACATCGGCCACCTGTGGCCCGAGGCCACCACGGAAGCCAACCCGGACGGGCTCGACTACGAGCTACTCCTGGCGCCCCCCGCCGCCCGCGGCAAGGAGCGCTTCGACTGGCAGTACTGGCGCATCAACGCGAGCCCTTGGGAGCAGTACGTGCAGACGCCGCCCCGCTCGGTGCGCTTCCGCCTCGCACCGGAGGCGTCCGGCTTCGGCAACCTGTACCTCGCGGGTGACTGGACGAAGACGAGCATCAACGGAGGCTCCTTCGAAGCCACCGTGGAGAGCGGCATGCGCGCCTCCCGCGCCATCTGCGGCTACCCGAAGATGATCGCCGGCCGCTCCTGAAGCCGAGGAGGCTTTCGGAGGACGCGAGCCGGCTGCGCTCATACGCGTGGCGGCGGACAGGATGAGGGAGCGGCCCGCCGGGCGCACTCCTCACCAACCTGTCTGCTTGTCTGACAGGTTGGCGCTCGAAGCGAGCACCCCCCTGAGCCGTGCTCACGTCCCCCGGGCTCGCCACGTCTCCAAGCCCGCCGTCACCTGGTAGTCCATCTCCACCCAGACGCCGAAGGCCACGGGAATGTCCCGGTAGGAGGGCAGGCCCAGGCTCTGGACGATCTGATGGCTCTGGCACGGCGTCACGTTCAGCCGGTAGTCGCCGCCGAGCACCCCGCCGAGCTTGAAGCGCGTCAGCACCATCTCGTTGCGAATGAGCGCCTGGTAGCACGCCTTGCGCGGGTAGGTGGCGTCACGGAACTGCTTGAGGTTCGTCACCGGGATGCGGAGTTGGAAGTGGTCTCGCAGGACGAGCGACTTGAGCTGCTCCATCCCCTGCTCCACCCGGCCGCCCACGGCCCCCATCTCCTGGCGCACTCGATCCAACAGCCACGAGCCGAAGCCCGCCGAATCCGTCCAGCGCGTGCCCTCGGCCACCGGCGTGCTCGGCCCCTGCACCTCGTAGAGGGTGGTGTACTCGCCGCGGGACTCCCGGGTCAGCGAGCGGAAGAGCCACGTGTCCGCGCGGTACGGCTCCGGCGCGCCCGGCATCGGCACCGCCACGCTGCCCACCTCCTTGCGGTAGCCCCACACGTTCAGCCCCGTCACCAGGCCAATCGAGTTGTCGATGATGACGTAGGGCATCCACAGCACCGGCCGAGGCAGGTTCAGCCCACGCTTGTCCCACTCCCACAACAACACCGCGAAGGCTGACTCCTTGTCGGGGATGTACCCCACGGGCTCGGCCAGGGAGGTCATCCGCTCGGCGTCCTGGAAGAGCACCAGCACCAGCGGCGCGAGCGCCGAGTAGGTGATGGCCCCGCCCGTCGGCCCTCCGAGGAAGCTGTTGGCGAAGCGGGTGATGGCGTCCGCGTCCGCGCGGATGGCGAACACCGAGGCCCGAGCCCCCTCGATGAGGCCCGGCGGCAACATCTCCTGCTCGCCGTAGCCACGGGTGGGCTGGTAGTCCGGCAGCTCGTGCTCGCGCGGGCGTACCTGCTTGGACGGCCAGTCGAAGAACGAGGGCCAGCGCGGCGCGGGCTGGGGTGCCAGCGAGGTCTCGGGGCGCTTCGCCATGAAGTGCTCGCCGACGATGAAGAGGGGATCGCCGGTCATCGCCCGGGCGGCCGCCATGCCAGACATCACCGCCGCCTCCACGCAGGTGGAGTTGATGCCAGTACGCACCCAGCCCCCACACAGCACCAGGTTGTCCACCCCCGAGTCCGTGGGGCCCATGCGGAAGCGCGAGGTGTCCTTGGACGAGCACTCCACGCAGTCGTTGGGATCGACGTTGGCCCTCAGGTACTGGGACTCCAGCCGCGCCGGACCCACCGCCCCGCTCGGGTCATACAGCACGTTCCAGTCGAAGCCCTCTCCCCCTCGCGTGGCGTCGGGCCAGATGCTGCCCGCGTACCGCTCCAACTGGGAGATCGTCTCCTTCCGTGCCTTCTCGTGCGCACGCGCCGGCGTGTCCGTGCGCGAGGCCGGCTCGCGGTAGAGCTCCGAGCCGAACACGCCGCACAGGTACTGCAGCGAGCGCGGCGGCTTCTCCACGCCCTCCCAGCCCTCGAGCTCGAGCACCTGGCTCATGTCCGTCCACACGTTGTGCGGAGACGCCCACGCATCCATCGCCGGCTTGCCCAGCCCCCAGCCCAGGCCCGGTAGATCCTTGTCCATCCACAGTTGCAGGCCCACCGAGGGCACCATCGGGAAGGCCTCCGTCATCTCCCGGAAGGCGGGCAGCGCGTCCAGCAACTCCTGACAGAGCGAGGGCTCCTCGGGGTTGAGGCGCTTGAAGGAAGCCAGTGAAATGCCCAGCACCACCCGGTCGAAGTCCCTGCCCTCGTCCAGCACCTCCTGACCAGCCGCCGGCCAGGTGTTCCAATGACTCTCCAGGTTGACGCCGGCCTCCTTCATCACCTTGCCGTCGACGATCTGATCCCAGTCCGGCTCGGACGGCCAGCAGGTGAGCCCCTTGTACTTGAAGGTGGGCCGGTACACCCGGTCCTTCAGCTCCACCTGCCGGTCGAAATGCACCCGGGAGATCCGCTTCTTGTTCAGGGACAGCTCCAGACGTCGCACCTTGCGGAAGAACTCGAACTTCACCCCGTTCCTCAGCAGCGCGTCATACATGGGGCCGATGACGGTCTCCCCCATGCCCGCGTTGATGAGATACATCACCGAGCCCTTGTAGGTGAAGCCCACCCGGATGACGACACGCGCGGCCGTGCCCGCCTCGTAGCTGGGCCGGCTCCGGTCCCCGTTGATGTACTGGAACATGGCATCGTAGACGCCGCGCAGCACCGACCAATTATAGACAACGTCCGGGTTGGCGCCGTTCTCGACCAGCCACTCGCGGAACTCGAGGTGGTTGATGCGATCCAGATCCAGATCCCTCAGAATCCCATACTTGGGATTGAGGAGTCCCTTGACGAAGGCGATGCCGATGTCGAGCACCTTGTAGAGGCGCTGCAAGTCCTTCAGCTTCTCATCATCCACGGCGAGGAGCTGTCCCTCCCGGGCACGCGACTGGAGCTGATCGAGCATCCACAGCATGCCGGTGAGGTGCGACGGAGAGTCGCAAAGGCGAGCATGGTCATCCCCGAAGGACTCCAGCCAGGTGAGCACCCTGTGTACCAGTCCGCTGGGCGTGAGCTCGAAGCTCCGCTCACGGGCCTGGGGAATGGGGTGCCAGTCGAGAGCCTCGGCGAAGCGCGCCAACACGTTGTCCGGCGGCGGAGCCACGGGCGCCTGGAGCGACAGGGCGCGCGTCCGGTCGAACAGGCCAGAGAGGAAGCGCACCAGCTCGACGATGTACTCCCAGGGCGTGAGCAGCACGCCGCCCTGCCCCGGCACCGCCGGGTTGGTGGGCCAGGTGACGGGCCAATTCGAGTACGAGCCGTCCCGCGCCTCCTCTCCGAAAGGAGTGAGGTTCTGCGCGACGAAGGCATCCTCCCAGCTCTTCCACGGGCAGCCCTCGGGCTTCTCCCACTGGCTGAAGAGCTCCTGGTAGAGCCGGAAGGCGTTGTCGTAGAAGCCGAACCACACGTGCAGGCCGTGCTCGACGTTGCGATAGTGATTGGAGATGTCCCGGCCACTGGCCAGCTTGCCGCCGAGCCTCCAGCCCAACTGGTAGACCGTCACCTCGTAGCGACTGCGGAGCTCGGGGGTCCTCGAAAGGAACCAGGCCGTGGCGAGGGCCCCCATCCCTCCGCCGAGAATGGCAATCTTCTCCCGCCTGGGACTTCCCATTGGCTGCTGCGCCATATTCTTGTCTCCTCGAGCCCATCACGCGCGGGCCGCGAGGAGGTTAACATGCACCCTGGGAGCGTCAGCTTCCCTGCCCCGGGAGCCGCCGCAGCTCCCTCGGCGCATCCAGGGGCTGCAGCAGCGAGTGGGCGAGTCGGGCGTGCTCCGCCGTGGAGGCGTCCGGAAGGAGTGCCAGCTCCAGGTAGGCCTGGGCCTCCACGTAGCGGGTGCGCCGGGCCCTGGCCGCCGCCGCGCACCGTCGCAAACACCGGCGCGCGGCGCGCGTCCGTCCCAGGGCCTTCCGGACGAGCCCGCTCGCGAGCAGGGACAGGGGTCCGGCGGCCTTGTTCTGAAAGCCGATGAGGGAGAGGGCCAGAGCGCACCGGCGCGCCCTCTTCCTGAGCTCCAGAGCGTCGGAGGCCCCCTCGGCGGCGAGCGCCAGGCACGTCTCCACCACCCCGAAGGCGCCGATGGCCGCCACGGGCGCGGAGGGGGGAATGCCTTCCAGCAGGCGGGCGCAGCTCTCCGCGTGGGCCCGGGCCTGCGCGTGCTCCCCCCGCCGCAGGCGCACCAGCGCCGCCACGCCCTCGCCCAGCACCCGCGTCCCCGGATCCAACCTCAGCCGCAGCAGCCCCTCCAACTCGTCCACGCGCCCGGTGCCCGGCACCTTCCGCGGCAGATCCGCCCACAACCACCCCGCGAGCCCCCAGACGCGGAGCTGGACGGACTGCTCCGCATCCACCATCCCCAAC
>QKJM01000856.1 GCA_003249315.1 Archangium sp. | reverse complement strand
AGGGGCCCGGAAGGGGGGCGGGGCTCGGTGGGCGAGCGCATCACCCTCCCTTACAATCAACTCGGGGTGCTCGAATCCACCGCCCCTGAGTGGAGCGTCCGTCGTCCAACAGGCGCGGGGCGTCGCCCGTCGTCCAGTCGTCAACCGGTGCTTCGAAGTCTGAAAGGTCCGCGCCGCGCGTGCGGGCTGTTGGGGCTCAGGCCACTTCGAGGACCGTCCACTCACGGACCTCGCCGGCGAGCGTCACTTCGATGGTGTCGCCCGCGCGGCGTCCGAGGAGGGCGCGGCCGACGGGGGAGGCGGGGGTGATGACGGAGAGGAAGCCATCTCCGCCGGGGCCGGTGAGCTCGGTGCCGGCGCCGGCGGGGAGGAGGAAGAAGGTGCGCTCGGCGAAGCCCTCGTCATCCTCGGTGGAGACGTCGATGAGGGCGCCGAGGGCCACGGGGCCCTGGCGGGAGAAGCGGGGGAAGCCGGCCTTCTGGAAGGCGGCGAGCGCCTGGAGCTCCTCCTGGACGCGGCGGGCGCGCGCGGCCTGTCCGGTGGCGAGGCTGCCGTACTCGATGGCGGCGCGTCCGTCTTCCTTCTTCTCGGACTCGGTGGCGAGGCTGCGGGCGGCCTCGCGGGCCTCGTTCTCGGCCCGCCAGGCGAGTCGATCGCTCTGGTGGAGGTGCTCGGTGAGCTGGGCGAGCAGCTCGTTCTTGTCCAGTGGCATGCGCGACAGCACTGTAGCGCCCTGGCGCGCGCCCTCCAGTTTCCGGCGACGGCGCGTCTACTCGCGCTCCAGTCCATGGACGAACTGCTTCAGGTCCTGGACGAAGCGGTGGGGCAGCTCGACGTGGGGCGCGTGGCCGGTGTCCTCGTAGAGCGAGAGGGTGGCGTTCGGAAGGGCCTCGGCGAGCGCCCGCTGCTGCTCGGCCGGGAAGAAGCCATCCTGGTCCCCGCCGACCACGAGCGTGGGGGCGGAAATCTCTCCGAGTTGCGAGGAGTGGTCCTCGGCGATGAGGCCGTCGAGGGCGGCCTGCCAGATGTGGGCGGGCACCTTGAGGCTCTCGGAGACGGCGGTGTCGAGGAAGGAGGGCGGGATGGGGCGCACGAAGGTGCTGGCCTGGAACTCGCGGACGAAGTCGGGGTCGATGGGGTCCGAGAGGGTGTCCACGGCGGACTGCAGCTCGAGGGCCACCGGGTTTCCATGCACGGTGGGCGCGGAGCCGATGAGGACGAGGGCCTCGACGCGCTCGGGGTACTCGAGCGCCACCTGCTGGGCGATGAAGCTGCCCATGGAATGGCCGACGAAGGTGGCGCGCTGGAGGCCCAGGGCATCGAGGAAGGCGACGGCGTCCGCGGCGAAGTCCGACTGCGAGTAGCAGCACTCGGGACGGGACGAGTCGCCGTGGCCGCGCTGGTCGAGCGCGTAGACGCGGAAGTCACGCGGCAGCAGGGGTAAGGCGAGCTCGAAGGAGCGGTACGAGTCGGTATATCCGTGCAGCAGCACCAGCACCGGCCCGTCCTTGCGTCCCTGCTCGATGTAGTGGAGCTGGAGGCCGGAGGCGAGCGTCACGGTGCCTTCCCGGAACGCGGCCGATGCGGAGGACTCGGCCTGGAGGGAAGCGGAGCTGGAGGCGGCTCCGGACGAGGTGACGGAAGGGGTACCGCAGGCGGCGAGCGAGGTGGACGCGAGCAGCAGGTATGCGTGGGCCTTCATGATGAGGAGGGTCTCCCGGTAGAGAAGCCCTGCTGGAGTGAGGGCTTCAGGAGCGGAATCTACCGGGAGTTTCCGACACGAGAGGCGCGCCGCGAACGTCTCCGCCGCTACGACACCTTCCGGGCGTCGGCCTGCCGCGCGTCGTCCCCCGTGTGGGGAGCGGGGGCGGCCTGTCGCTCGGGGGCGCGCCAGAGGGCGACGCCGTAGAGGCCGAAGAGGACCAGGCCGATGGAGCCGTACTGGGCGGGGGTGAGGCCCAGGTAGCGCGCATCCACGTAGGAGAGGTCCGCGGCGCGCAGGAAGTCGAAGCCGAAGCGGCCCAGGCCGTAGAAGATGGCCAGCAGGGGCAGCAGTCGTCCGCGCAGCTTCCCGGCGTTGCGCAGGGCCCACAGCACGCCGGTGAGGGCGAAGAGGAGCAGCGCATCGTACAGGCCCAGGTCGTGCCGGGCGCCCAGCGAGCCGGGGAAGTTCACCGCCAGGAAGAAGTCGGTGGGGGTGCCGATGTGGTCATGCACGGCGAAGCAGCCGAGCCGGGCCACCGCCCAGCCGGGGGCCACCGAGAGGGCGAAGGCATCCGCGTAGTCGCGGAAGCGCAGCCGGTGCAGCCGGAAGAAGACCACCGCGGCGAGGATTCCGCCCAGCAGCCCGCCGAAGGAGGACAGGCCGTCCCACACCTTCAGAATCTGCCACGGGCTCTTGGAGAGCTCCTCGGGGTGGTAGCCGAAGAGGTGGACGAAGTGGCCCACCACGATGCCCACGCCCACTCCCCAGGGGGCGTAGTCCTGCAGGGGCGCGGAGGCGAGCCCGTCACGCTCCGCCTGGCGGGCGAGCAGGCGGGCGGCCAGGAGGATGCCCAGCGCCACGAAGATGCCGAACGGCTCGATGGTGAGTGGACCCAGCTTGATGGAAGGAGCTTGCCAGTAGGGAATCACGCGTCTCTCCGGCGGGCGGGACGTCACACCCAGGGGGGGAACACACCACATATCCCCCTGCCGCCAAGGTGGCGAACAAATCATGGGGGTTGGCTTGTTTCCGACGCTTCCCGGCG
>QKJM01000309.1 GCA_003249315.1 Archangium sp. | reverse complement strand
GAATTCCTGGGACGGAGGGATGCGCAGGTCAAGGTGCGGGGCTTCCGCATCGAGTTGGGGGAGGTGGAGGCGGCGCTGGCGAAGCACCCGGAAGTGGGAGAGGTGGTGGTCATCGCGAGGGAGGACGGTCCCGGGGGCAAGCAGTTGGTGGCGTACGTGGTGCCGAGGGAGGGCGGGGGCGTGGAGGGGACGACCCTGCGCGCCTTCCTCAAGGATCGGCTGCCCGAGTACATGGTGCCAGCGGCCTTCGTTCGCCTGGCGGCGCTGCCTCTGACGCCGAACGGGAAGGTGGATCGCAAGGCGCTGCCGGCGCCCGAGCAGGAGGAGGAGGGTGCGGTCCACGTGGCGCCGCGCACGGCGATGGAGGAGGTGGTGGCGAGCATCTGGGGGCCACTGCTGGGATTGTCGCGAGTGGGGGTACACGACGACTTCTTCGAGCTGGGAGGGCATTCGCTGCTGGCGGCGCAGGTGGCGTCTCGGTTGCGGGAGGTGCTCCAGATGGAGCTGCCGGTGCGTACCCTCTTCGAGGCTTCGACGGTGGAGGCGCTGGCGGAGCGGATCGAGTCCATGTCCGGGGGAGCAAGGGGGCCTCGACCGCCGCCGCTGGTCTCCGTGCCCAGGGACGAGGTGCTGCCGCTGTCCTTCGCGCAGCAGCGTATGTGGTTCCTCGAGCAGTTCGAGCCTGGGGGATTCTCATACAACGTGCCCATGGCTACGAGGCTGAGGGGACGGCTCGACGTGGCCTCGCTGGAGCGGAGCCTGGGGGCACTCGTCCAGCGGCACGAGGTGTTGAGGACGACGTTCGTGGAGGAGAACGGTCAGCCAGTGCAGCGGATCTCACCGGAGTTGCTGCTGCCATTGCTGGTGGAGAGCCTGGAGTCTCTTTCCGAGGAAGAGCGGGACCGGGCGGCTCGTCAGCGAGTGGAAGAGGAGGCGCGGCGACCGTTCGACCTGGAGGCGGGTCCGCTGGTGCGGGCGAATCTGCTGCGACTGACCACCGAGGAGCATGTGCTGGTGCTGGTGATGCACCACATCGTCTGCGACATCTGGTCGCTGGGCGTGTTGATGCGCGAGCTGAAGGCGATGTACGAAGCCTTCTCCAGAAGTGGAACGCCCTCGTTGCCAGAGCTGCCGGTGCAGTACGCGGACTTCGCGCGCTGGCAGAGGGAGTGGTTGCGGGGCGAGGTGCTGGAGGCGGAGCTCTCCTGGTGGAAGCAACAGCTCGCCGGGGCTCCTCCGGTGCTGGAGCTCCCGACGGATCGGCCACGCCCTCCGGTGCAGTCCTTCAGAGGGACACGGCTGGAGATACCTCTGCCCTTGGAGCTGTCTGGCGCCATTCATGAGCTGAGTCGCCAGGAGGGGGCCACGCCGTTCATGTTGCTGCTGGCGGGCTTCGATGCACTGCTGACGCGCTACAGCGGGCAGACGGATCTCGTGGTGGGCTCTCCCATCGTCGGACGCCATCACCGCGAAGTGGAGGGGTTGTTCGGCTGCTTCCTCAATACGCTGGCGCTGCGGGTCGAGGTTTCGGGAGAGGTGGGCTTCCGGGAACTGCTGCGCCGGGTTCGAGAGACCTGCTTGGGTGCCTATGCCCACCAGGACATGCCCTTCGAGAAGCTGGTGGACGTGCTGCAGCCGGAGAGGGATCTGGCCCGGACGCCAATCTTCCAGGTGATGTTCGTCCACCAGAACGCGCTCCCCGAGATGGAGCTGTCCGAAGTGGTCGTGGAGGACCTTCCCTTCGAGCCTGGGATGGCGAAGTTCGACCTGACGCTGTTCGTGAGAGAGACGGCGGAAGGGTGGGTGAGCTTCTGGGAATACAACACGGACCTGTTCGACGAGGCGACGGTGGCGCGAATGGGGGCGCACTATGCCCGGCTACTGCAGGGCGCGGTGGCCCACCCGGAGAAGCCGCTGGCGACGGTGCCGCTGCTGACGGAGGAGGAGCGGAGGGAGGTGCTGGTGGAGTGGAACGCGACGAAGGCGTCGTATGGGCCAGCGAGAGGAGTCCACGAGCTGTTCGAGAGGTGGGCGGATCGGACTCCAGAGGCGGTGGCGGTGAGCCTGGGGGCGGAGGGGCTGACGTATGGAGAGCTGAATCGGCGGGCGAATCAGCTGGCGCACGAGCTGCGTAAGCAGGGAGTGGGAGCGGATGTGCCGGTGGGGCTGTGTGTCAGGCGCTCGTTGGAGCTGGCGGTGGGGGTGCTGGGAATTCTCAAGGCGGGGGGGGCCTACGTGCCGTTGGACCCGGCCTACCCGAGGGAGAGGCTGGAGCTGATGTTGAAGTCCTCGAGAGCGCCGGTGGTGGTGATGCAGAGGGCGCTGAGCGAGGTGCTGCCGCGGAGTGAGGCCACCCGGCTGTATGTGGACGAGGAGAGGGAGGGCACGAGTTCGGAATGGGAGAGGAACCCGGAGCCGGTGTCAGGGCCGGAGGAGCTGGCCTATGTCATCTACACCTCGGGCTCGACAGGGGTGCCGAAGGGAGTGGCGATGCACCACCGGCCGCTGCTCAACCTCATCCAGTGGCAGATGGAGCATTCGGAGGTGAGGGGAGGGAGGACGCTACAGTTTTCAGCAATAAGCTTCGACGTGTCATTCCAGGAGCTGTTCTCGACATGGGCGGGAGGGGGAGAGCTGGTGCTCATAAAGGAGGAGCAGAGGCTGGATGCGCAGGAGCTGCTGAGGCTGATGGAAGAGAAGGGGGTGGAGAGGCTTTTCCTGCCATTCGTGGCGCTGCAGAACCTGGCGGA
>QKJM01000535.1 GCA_003249315.1 Archangium sp. | reverse complement strand
GCAGCGACTCGGTGAGCGCCTGGCTCAACGGTGGGCTCTCCGCGCTGGGCCTGGGGATGGCGGGAGTGTCCCTGGTCGCGGTGCCGCTGGCCGGTCTGTGGCTGGCGGTGTCCCTGTGGTTGGCCCGGCGGCAACGCGCCTCCGCGCCCGACGAGGCCTCCCCGCTCGCCCGCGTCGTCGCGGACGGGAGCCGCTGACGCACCTCACTCATCGCGGCGCTCCACTGAAGCTGTCTCGCGGAGGCATGTCGCAGGGCGCCGTCGCGCTCGGCTCGCTCTGGGCCGAGGGCCGGCCTCTCCGCTGAGCGAGAGCGTGAGGTGCTCGCCGCCTGGCGCCAGCGTCAGGCCGGGACGTCTCGCGTGGACTGAGCGGGCTCCGGAAAAAACATGGGGGATGCCTCGTTGTTGGCGAGGCATCCCCCATCACTCCGACCTGCGGTCTTGGGCCCTCCCCCCTGGGATGGGTCCGTACCGCCAGATCGTCGGCCCGGGTTTCCCGCCCCCACGCGTCTCCCGAGCCGTCCCCCCGGTAGCGCCGGGGAGCTCCACTGCGTGACTGCTACCAGCTATAGATGCCCCCTTCGTCCGAGAGCGATTCGAGTTCCTGGCGGAGCGCCAGGAGCTGACCGCGCTGGACATGGCCGGGTTTGGACTCCCGGCCTCCAGCCAGTACCAGCGGAACCGGTACCAGCCGAGGATGCGCCGCCACCCTTACCGACGCGAGCAGGGTCTCCCCCCCGAGCCCCTCGCGCAGGCCTGCCACGCTCTTGCCCTCCGTCAGGACCACGAGCTGCGCTCGCAGGTTCTCGACGAAGGACGCCAGCCGTGACACGACGCTCCTTCTGCCCCCTTCTTCCTCCGAGCGCGCCGTCCATGACAGCCGCGTCAGAGGCCTCGCCACCGCGCCTTGCAGCTCCTCCTTCCCGGCATGCAGGATCATCCCGCCCCTCGGCTCCACCCTCCAATGCTCCTGATGACGCGAAACCTTCATTCCGTTCTCCACCCTCGACTGCATGGGCTCCGTCCCCCTGTGACTGACTGGCCCGTGTGCGCGTTGGCGACGCATGAGGGGTTATCGCCAAAATGCTTTTTTGAGTTTTCTGCTCCGGCGCCAACCGCTTGCGTGATGACGCCAAAGACGGATTCCCGGGAGCAGAGGCATTCCGAGGGGCGCTTGAAATCCGCTCCAGGTGAAAGCCACCTCGACTTGATGTGTAGATGTCTGCCTGGAGAGGGGTCGGGAGGGTAGGTGGGGGAGCGCGGAGGTGTGAACGTGTCAGCGGAGCGAGGTATGGGGGAGCGGACGCGAGGAGGAAGGGACGACATGGGCGCAGGGCCCGGGGTGGCAGGGAAGGTGCAGGCCGTAGTGGCGGAGAAGCCGGCCGTGGCGAGGGACATCGCGCGGGCGCTGGGGGCGCGCGAGCAGGGGGAGGGGTGTTACCGGGGCAACGGCTACGTGGTGACGTGGGCGATCGGCCACCTGGTGGGGCTGGCGCAGCCGCACGAGATGAGGCCCGAGTGGAAGCGCTGGCAGAGGGGGCAGCTCCCGATGTTGCCGGGAGAGTGGCCGCTGGTGGTGGAGGAGCGGACGGCGGCCCAGTTCCGGGTGGTGCGCCGGGTGCTGAGCGCGCCCGAGGTGGAGGCGGTGGTGTGCGCCACGGACGCGGGCCGCGAGGGCGAGCTCATCTTTCGCTACATCTACGAGGCGGCGGGGTGTCGCAAGCCGGTGAAGCGGCTGTGGATTTCCTCGCTGACGGAGGGGGCCATCCGCGAGGGCTTCCGCAAGCTGAGGCCGGGGCGGGAGTACGAGCCGCTGGCGGACGCGGCGAAGGGGCGCAGCCGGGCGGATTGGCTGGTGGGGATGAACCTGACGCGCCTGTACACGCTGGCGTGTGGTGGGGACATGCTGTCGGTGGGGCGGGTGCAGACGCCCACGCTGGCGATGGTGGTGGAGCGGGAGCTGGCCATCCGACACTTCGTGCCACAGGAGTACCTGGAGGTGTGGGCCACCTTCGGTCCGGCGGGTGCGGAGGGGCCGCGGGGCAGCTACCGGGGCGTGTGGTTCCGCCCGGCGGAGCGGGGGAAGGAGAAGGAGTGGGACGCGCGCGAGGCGAGGAGGCTGCCCTCGGACGGCGAGGAGGCGCGGGCGGTGGTGGCGCGGGTAGAGGACGGTCGCGCGGAGGTGGAGTCCGTCACCGCGGAGACGAAGCGGATGGCGCCGCCGCTGCTCTACGACCTGACGGAGCTGCAGCGTCACGCCAACCGGCTGTATGGCTTCAGCGCCCAGCGCACGCTGGAGCTGGCGCAGGCGCTGTACGAGAAGCACAAGCTGTTGAGCTACCCGCGCACCTCGAGCAGGCACCTGTCGAAGCAGGTGGCGGAGACGCTGCCGGAGGTGGTGCGTGCCATCCGGGGCCCCTTCGAGGCGCTGCTCGCGCCGGGAACGGGGCAGCAGCCGCTGGGGCGGCGCTTCGTGGACGACGCGAAGGTGACGGACCACCACGCCATCATCCCCACGACGACCTCGCCGGAGGGAGCGCGGCTGACGGCGGACGAGCGGCGCATCTACGAGCTCGTCTGTCGCCGGCTGCTGGCGGCGTGGCACGAGGACTTCGTCTGGTGGGTGACGACGGTGGTGACGGCCGTCACCTCACAGGGGGTGGAGGGGCCGGTGGTGGACCGCTTCCACAGCACGGGGACGATGGTGGAGCGGCAGGGGTGGAAGGTGCTGGAGGTGGGAGGAGGGCAGCGAGC
>QKJM01000301.1 GCA_003249315.1 Archangium sp. | reverse complement strand
GTCGTACTCGTAGGTGTGCAGCCCGTCGCGCCTGTCCTTCAGGGAGACGAGGAGGCCCTCGTCCGAGTGCGTCGGCTCGAGCCGCTCCGAGGCCGGGTTGACGATGGCCGACAGGTAGCCGTTGGCGTCCACCTCAAACTGCGTCCTCTGCCCGTAGGGTGCCACGATGGCCTGCGGCTTGCCCGTGGTGTCACGCTCGATGAGGGTGACGAGGTTGTCCCTGTCTCGGATGGAGGACAGCAACCCCGCGGCGTTGTAGGTGAACTCGTAGAGCACCACCTGGGTGATGGCGTCCACGGTCCGCAGGTGATGCCCCAGCGAGTTGAAGACGTAGATTTCGCTCCCATCCTCCGAGGGCACCCAGGACTCGCCGTTCAGCAGCCAGGGGGCGGGAGAACCCACTCGGCGGACGGCGTGATTCCACTCGTCGCTGATATAGAGGGCGTCGGTGGGGCTGACGGCCAGGCCCACGGGGGTGTCGAACCGCGCATTCAAGGGAGGCTTGCCATCCCCTTCGAAGCCGAACATCTCCGGGTGTCCGGCGAACAGCTTGATGATGCCATCGGTGCCCACGCGGCGCACGCGCGTCATGTAGTCGGCGATATAGAGGTTGCCGACGGAGTCGATCGCCAGTCCCTTGGGCGTGGAGAGCGCGGCCAGGGTGGCCTTCCCTCCATCGCCGAGGTTTGAGTTCATGGAGCCGTCCACCCCGGTGCCCGCCACGGTGGTGATGCGGCCGTCCATGCCGATGCGGCGCACGCGGTGGTTGGCGGTGTCGGAGACGTAGACGCTGCCATCCAATCCCACCGCCAGGCCCCAGGGGCCATTGAGGCAGGCCTGGGCCGCGGGCCCGCCGTCACCGCAGTAGCTCCCGGACTTCAACGTCCCCGCGAGGGTGTGGATGGTGCCCTCCGGCGTGACGTAGCGGACCTGGTCGTTGTCGAAGTCGGCGATGTAGAGGTTGCCATCCAACCCCATGGCGATGTCGTGGGGATAGCTCAGCAGGGCAGAGGTGGCGGGGCCCTCGTTCCCGGAGGAGCCGTTGGTGCCACAGGTGCCCGCGAAGGTGGTGGCCGTGCCGTCGGGGCGCACCCTACGGATGCAGTGCAGGTAGGGGTGCGAGACATAGACACTGCCGTCCGGCCCCACGTCGAGGTAGCGGGGCTGGTACTCCTCGCTGCCGGGCAGGGTGGAGATGACTCCGTCGGTGTCCACGCGGCGGACTCGGTTGTTGAAGGCGTCCGCGATGTAGAGGGTTCCGTCCGGCGCGAAGGCGACGTCATGGGGATTCCACAGGCGAGCATTCCTGGCGAGCCCTCCGTCCCCGCTGCTGCCGAAGTCCCCGGTGCCGGCCACCGTCGAGGTGATGGGCGAGTTGGACAGCAGCCCCGTGGCACGACTTCCGCCGTGGCCCAGGTAGAGCGCCTGGCTGGTGGGGTCATACGCATGGTGCATATCCAGCGTCCACCCACCGAGGTTGGCGGGAGGCGCGCTCCAGGTGCCCAGGCTGCTGGTGATGTCCTGCCAGACGGTGATGACGCGATTGGGGCGGACTGCCTGAAAACTGGCGCCCGAGATGCGGGCAAAGGAGGCAGCGAAGGAGGCGGGCGTCTGGTAGACGAGAGGGTAGGTGTAGCCGATGCGAATCCTCACCGGCCACGTCCCCTGGAGCAGGCGCCCGTAGGCATCGCGCCCGTCCCACTCGAATTCATGGACGAGGTTGGAGGCGGGGAGGTAGTTGTACTCGAAGGTGCGGCCGGCGACCTGGATGTTCAGGCGGACGAGCCGCAGGCTCTGGGGAATGCTGTCGCCCGTGAGTGGAATTCGGAGGGCGTGGGAGTTGCGGTAGCCCGGGGACCGGTCGCTGTTGTAGCGGAGCTGGAAGGGGGTGCCCACCACGTCGGTGAGCTCGCCCAGCGTCTGGTTCTGGCAGTCGATGATGGAGCCGCACTGGGTGTCGGGGTCGTCCTCCGGCTCCTCCTTCTCGGGCTGCTGGTTGGGCACCTCCGCATCGTCTGGAGGGCCATAGGGCCAGTTGCAGTCCCAGGGGGTGAAGTGGGGGATGGGGGTGCGCCAGAAGCTCTTGCCGGCGGTGAAGAGGGTGGCCAGGTGCTGGCGCTCGGTGTCGGTGATGCCCAGGTCGAAGAGGGCGCTGCCCTCGTCGGCGACGCCATCGCCCGTCACGTCGAGGACGGCCAGGCCATTGGAGACGGAGAGCACCTGGAGGATGCGCCCGTTGTCCGAGGGCCTCCACTTGCCGAGCTGTCTGTCATACCAGCCGGCGGGGACGATGCCGCCGACGGGGAACTCCAGGAAGTTGTCGACATAGAGGTAGACGGGCTGGCTGAAGCGCACCTCTCGGGCCCCGACGGCCAGGGCCTCATCCACACTCAGCTCCACCGCGTAGGTGTAGCCGCTGGCGGGAGGCAGCTCGCCCGGCATGGCCTCGGGGCCATTGTCTCCCACGGTGTACTCGGTGGCTCGCACGCTCAGGGTGGTGAGGGGTTGCGTGCTCCCATCCGCCAGCACCAGGGTGGCCTGCGTGCCGGAGGGGAAGAGGACGGTGGCCTGGCGCGAGCCGTCCGCGTCCGTCGTCACGCTGCCCTGGGCGACCTGGTCGACGGTGGCTCCATCGAGGACGACGGTCGTCACCTGCGCGTCCAGCGGGATGAGGACGACCTCGGGCAGCCAGGCATAGTCCGCCCAGGGCGTCTCCAACTGACGCTGCGCCGGCAGGTAGCCGTCCTTCTCGTA
>QKJM01000630.1 GCA_003249315.1 Archangium sp. | reverse complement strand
CGTCGAGGATGTCGCGCGCCGCCTGGAACTCCTTCACCTCGAAGAGCACGTCGGCGAGGGTGGCCCAGGTGTCGACCTTGCCCGGAGCCAGGTCCTTCGCCTTCTCGAAGGCCCGGAGCGCGTTCTCGTACTGGCCCGCCTGCTTGAAGGCCATGCCGAGCGTGTAGAAGCCGTCGGAGTTGCCCGGCTCGAGCCCGGTCGCCCGGGTCAACGGCTCGATGCCCTCCGAGGGGCGCCCCGTGGCGGTCAGCAGCCGCCCGTAGTTGTACTGGCAGAGGAACACCGAGGGGGAAAGCTCGCTGGCCTTGCGCAGGTGTTGCAAGGCGGTCGCCGTGTCGCCCTCCGCCTCGTGTACCAGGCCCATGATGGCCCAGGTGAGCCCCTGCTCGGGCCCCAGGCGCACGGCCGCGGTGGCGTGGACGCGCGCCGCGCCGAGCTGCCCCGTGAAGAGGGCGATCCGGGCGAGGCCGAGGTAGACCTCGGGAAGCGACGGGTTGCGCTCCAGGAGCTGATCATAGAGCGTGGCCGCTCCCTTCAGATCGCCCTTGCCCAGGCGGACCTCCGCCTGTCCTACCAGGGCCTTCGTCTCGTCCGCGGAACCGGACGCCTCCTCGTTGGCGCGAAAGAGCTGCTTCGCCTCGTCGTAGCACCCCGCCTTCAGTTGCTCATACGCACGTCGGTAGAGTTCGCTCTGAGCCATTGGTCTGGAAATACCCTTGGTGGTGGAACCGGAAGGAATACGAAGGAGAGCGGGACGAAGCCCGGCCTCAGAGGCCGAGCCAGCCGAGGGCCTTGTCCTTCGCCTGGCTCACGGCGGCCTTCGCGTCGTCGAGCCCCAGCTTGCCGTCGTTGTTGACATCGGCCACCGAGACGGCCGTGTTCCTGGCCATGTCACCGATCTCCTTGATGTCGACCTCCACGTTGACGGAGCCGCCCGCGCCGATGCCGAGCGCCGCGCCGGCGCTGCCACCAATCTTGAGCTTCCCGTCCTCGTAGCCGATGACGCCGGTGGCCGTGGCCTCGGCGCCGGCGCTCGCATACGCGCTGGCATTGACCGAGAAGGGGCCGGCGGACGCCTTGACCTCGCCCTCGACCTTGACGACAGCGGAGGCACCCACGGTGCCCTCGGCGATGGCCGTAGGCGGGTTGCGGGTGACCTTGACCTGACCGGTGGCCTCGGCGGAGGCCTCGGCGGAGACCCGGGCCGTGCCCTCGACGGACGCGTTGACGTCGACGCCTCCGATCTTCACGCTCTGGGTCTGCGCCCTGCCGTTGATGGAGGCCTCGGCCGACACACCCACCCGGGCATTGACGCTCGCGTCGAGGCCGTTGGTGTCGAGCTTGCCCCTGGCATCGACGCTGGCCCGGGCCTCGACCCTGGCGTCGGCGTTGTAGGACGCCTCGCCGTACCTGCCAGTCACCTGACCGGAGTGCTGAGCGTAGAGGCCGGCCTTGGCGTCGCGGTTGAAGGAGGCGTTCACGCCGTCGGCACCAACGCTGAAGCTCTGGGAGCCAGAGGTACCGACACGCGAACCGACGAAGGTGTTGGGGGCCGTCGAGAGGTTGTTCTCCTTGACGTCGTTGAACTCGCTCTTCCACTCCTTCCTGGCGCCCGCGCTGCCGAGGACGTTGCCAGCCGTCTGCGCGACGCCCAGCTTGTCCTTCTTCGTCTGGCTGAAGCCGCTGTCCTCCGTGCCGGGCCGGACCTCGACCTCCTTGAGGTAGCTCGTCTTCTTGTCGAACTTCGTGTTCTTCCAGTCAGCGGACTCGCTGAGGGTGAACTTCCCGTTCTCGTGGCTGGTGCTGGAGTGGGTGGTCAGCTCGGTGCCACCGGACTTGTGGGAGCTCCTCGTGACGGTCGTGTTGCCGTCCTTGTCGACGTGGGTGACGTCCTTGGACCAGGCCTTGTTGCCACGGGAGTCCGTGGTGACGGACTTGGAGTACGTCTGGGAGTCCTCCCCGTGGGTGACCGTCTTGCTCTGGGCGTCGGCCACCTTCTGGGTGCCCCAGACGTCGGTGCTCTCGGTCCGCGAGCGCGTGAGGGTGCGGTTGCCGTGCTCGTAGCTCGCATCTCGCTGGTGGGAGGACTGGGTGCGACCGAAGACGTCGGTCTGCGAGTCGTAGGTGTTCTTGACTCGGGCACCACCGGTCTCAGAGGTGGTGGTGTACCTGAGCCGCGACTCGGCGAGCGGGCCCTTGGAGGTGGTGAGCTCCTGCGACCGGGTCGTCTGCCCGCTCGTGGTGGTCCGCGAGCGCGTCACCGAGCCATCCTTGTTGGTGGTGGCGTCCGCCTTCGAGGAGCCGGCGAAGCGCTCGATGTCGTTCCTCGTACCCGACGCGAAGTGCTGGGTGGACCGGGCCGAGACGAAGTTGTCGACCTTGCCGCCCGAGGGCCTGCCCTCGGGCTTGGAGGAGCGCGACTCGAAGCGGTCACCCGCCGGCTTCGTCGAGGGCGAGCTCGACTTCGAAGGACTCGACTTCTTCCCGGCCGAAGAGGAAACCGCCTTGGGCTTCGCCGCGGACTTGGACGCGGGCCTGGACGTCTTCACGGATCGCGAACGGTTGCTGTCGACTCGTCCCACGGGACCTTCCTTGAGTGCGCTTTTCTTGAGTTATCGCGCAATCCCGCGAGATGTTGTGCGGCTTCCCTCATTCCATTGGAAATCTGGAACTTCGGGCAGGCAGATATAGACAATCCCCCCACATCAACACACAACATCCATCGAGACTCAGAAGGAGCCGGCCAGGCTCGCGTGACCCACGAGGCCGCCAGGCCGGTCCAAATCCTCGGCCAGCCTTCCGGCATCGAGACGAGCAAGAACGGAGACGCGCACGGTCAACCAGCGCACCGGGGCGTACTCGGTGCTGGCATAGAGGCCCACGTCGCGCGTGGGAGTCATCCCCGTGGCTCCGGCCACCGGCTGCTCCTCGAACCAGCTCACCCGTCCGAGCACTCGCAGCGGCGTGGCGGGCCGCAGCACCGCCTGGACGTGAGCGCTCCGGCCTCGCAGCCAGCCCAGCTCCTCCAGGTAACCCGCGGAGAGTCCGCCCCGGTCGCCGAAGAGACGCGGGAGCGACACCTCGGGGCCCACGAGCTGCCGCGCGAGCGCCGTCTCGAAGTCCCTCGCCAGCAATCCGGTGACGCCAGCCGACAGCCACGGCGCCGGCTGCCACATGGCCGTCATGTCACCATGGAGCGTGCGGCTCCGCAGGGCCAGCTCGCCCAGGGGAGGAGGCACGTCGAGCGCCATCCGCCCCGTGTACCGCACACTGCCGGACAACCTCCATGCCTCCGAGGGGCGCACGTCCACGTCGAACCGCGCCGCGTCCACGCCCGCCGGAGCCATGGCCTCCCCCAGCCCCAACCGTACCCAGGCCCCCATGTCCGCGGACTCACCCAGCCAGGCGCGGACCCGGCCCTCGGCCTCCACGCGCCTGCCGGACTCGGGCGTGGACATGAACGACACCCGGGCCTCGTGTTGCAACATACGCAGCGGGCTCCCCGAGGCCCCCACATGCCGGCCCGCCACGTAGGCCCCCGCCGCCAGCCGTTGGAAGTCCGGCGCCAGCGTCACTGGATCCGGCACGCCCCCTCCGAAGCCTCCCACCTCGAAGTCCCCGTCCTCACTGCGCCAGCCCACCTGCGCTCCGTCGAACAACGCCACGCCCGGCACGTACCAGGGCCACACCCGCCCCACCGCCAGCGCCAGGTGTCGGCCGGGCTCGCGGTGCGTCACCTCTCCCTCGCGCACATAGAGCTGAGCCACCGTGCGCGCGGGCGAGCGGAAGACCTCAGGGCGTCCCGTCCAGGCCTGGGCGCTGGCGTCGAGTGACAGGCGGAATCCGGCCCCCAGCGGCAGGCCCTGGAGCGACACGTCCACACGCTCCTGGTGGAAGTCACCCGCGGTGGTGGACACCCAGGCCGTGTGCCCGAGCTCCACCCTCACCGGGGGGCGCCGCGCGCCTCCAACCGTCCCCTCCGCGTACTCGACGAGCGGCTGGGGCGCCGCCTCCACCAGGGCCCGCCGGCGGGAGAGCTCGGCCGTGGACGCGGGCCGAGTCCTCGTGGAGGCGCTGGGAGCCGCCTCGTGCCGCGGGAGCTGGAAGCGGTCTCCCAGACGCAGCCCCTGCCCCTGGCACACGGCCCGATGGTCCGCCACCCACTCCACGCGACAGCTCCCGGCCGCCCTTCCCCGGCGCGAGAGCTTCAGCGAGAGGCCCTTCTCCAGCCCCTCATCCCGCCCCCGGTCCAGGTACGCGCGCTCCCCACTGCTCATGTAGATGACGGAGCCCCCAGCCGACGCGGATGAGCGCGCCGAAGCCCGGTGCTTGCGCGGCACGGCGGACGCCACGGAGCTGGCGAGTAGACAGGACAGGAGAAGTGCGGGGGCGCGCATCAGGGCTTCTGACCGTTGGCGTGGCAGCCGCTCGTCACACACGTGGTGGACTCGTAGCGATAGATGGAGAAGTTCTTGTGCTTGTCATCCATGGCGCCCTTCGAGTGACACGAGAGGCAGTCGAAGGGATTGAAGTCCTGAGCGAAGGGCTTGTCCGTGCGGGCGACCGGATGGCAGGTGAGGCACGACGACCGATAGTGCTTGTAGCCGGAGAGGATGGCGAAGGGCAGGTGGGTGGAGACGGGCTTCACCTGCGAGTCGCCATGACAGCGCAAGCACAGGGCCGAGTCCCGCGCGTAACCGCCAACACTGCCGTGGCTGGGGTCGATGGTCGCCGCGGGGTGGCAGGTGAGGCAGTCGACGACGTGGCGGTTGGTGGGGTCCACGTGGCATGTGCCGCAAGCGAGACCCCCGTGGCTGTCGCCGGCCTGGATGGGGAAGATGGCGGTATGGTCCACTCCCTCGGCCTGACCATCGGGGTGGCAATCGTAGCACTTCGTGCTGTCCCAGGCATAGTCGGGCACGCTCGCGTGGCGAGGGTCCGTCAGCTCCCACGAGTGCTCGTGGCAACCCAGGCAGGAGAACTGCTGGAAGGTGTCGAAGTCGCCGTGACAGGAGTTGCAGTCGGTGTACGCATGGGCCCCGGAGGCGATGGGGAATGGCGTATGCGTCTCGTAGTCGAGCGCTGTGACGGAAGGGGCCCTGGGGATGTCGGGACCCTGGCTGCACGCGCTGGCGATGGCCAGCAGCAGGGCCCATCCGAACAGGCGGCCCGCTGGGGAGGGAGAAGGAAACATGTCGGCCTCCAGGCGGCGAGACTTCACTGTTTCACCGAGAAGCGGTGGCACTCGTAGCACTTCTGGTCCTTGCACTGGTACCCGGGCACGCTCCGGTGCTCCTCGTCCATATGGGTACAGGTATGCTCATGGCAGCCACTGCACGCGGCCGTGCGGGTGGAGCAGGCGCCTGTGGGCGTGAGCGCGGTGAGAGAGGTGTGGCAGCGCTGGCAGGGAATGCCGACGTGCTCGCCCCGGCTGAGCTGGAAGCACGCGTCATGGTTGGGGAAGAGGGCCCCCTGGAAGCGCCAGGGCCCATGGCACTGCCGACAGTCAGTGCTGAAACCGAGCGCCGCGTGGTCGAGCGACACCAGCCGGGTGCGCTCGTAGTCTCGCTGGTGGCAGCCGATGCACTCCACCGTCTTGCGGCTGAAGACGGGGCCTCGCTGGTCCACGTGGCACTCCTGGCAGGAGAGCAGCGCGTGCCGGCCCACCAGCGGGAAGTTCGTCCGCCGATGCGCGTCCGCGTTGAACTGCGTGGCCCAGTGCGTCGGCTCGTGGCAGCCCTCGCAGCGCTGGCCGAACTCGCCGGCATGGGCGTCTCGGTGACAGCTCGAGCACTGATGCGACAGGGGCGCTTCGAAGCCCTGGGTGTGGCACGCCTTGCACGCCACCGTCGCATGCGCGTCCCGGAGCGGGAAGCCGGTGCGCTCGTGGGGAAAGTGGGCTTGCTGCCAGCCCGAGGGCGTATGGCACAGCTCGCACTTCGTCCTGGCATGGCCGGGGGCCGGCGCCGGGGCCACCGGGGCGGACAGTCGCGAGGGGATGAGCGACACGTCCAGAGGCTTCTCCGGAGGCCGGGGCTCGGACGAGGGTGGAGTCGGTGCCGCGCCAAGCAGCGCCAGCACGAGCAGTCCGGGGAGCACGGAGACGAGGCGCATGTTCATGGCTGGAACCCCTGGAAGGCCCCTCGGTGGGCATCGGCGTGGCAACCCGCACAGTCCCGGGGGAGGCCCACGAACCGGCGCACCTCGATGCCTCCGCCCACTGGCACGGTGCCGTGACACCGCTCGCAGGGCACGTCCGCGTGGCGGCCCTCTAGGAGGAAGTCGGTGAAGGGCGGCGTGTGGGTGAAGCGAGCGGGCTCGAAGCCCGAGGTATCATGACAGCGGGAGCAGTCGGTGGGCTGGCCCGGAGCGGGCGCGAACTGCCCGGCATGCACGTCCTCATGGCAGGAGTCGCAGCCCGTCTCCAGCGGACGGAAGCGCACCCACTCGCGGCCCTTCTCCTGGACGGAGGGGTGGCAGGACGCGCACGCGACAGAGGCGTGCTTGCCGGTGAGCGGGAAACGGCTGTCCCGGGCGTGCTGGAAGCGCAGCGCGTGGAAGGAGTCCACCTGATGGCACGTGGCGCAGCCCCCCTTCTCGGAGAACTGGCCCGCGTGTGGGTCCTCGTGACAGCTCTTGCACTGGCCGGTGGCCAACGAGGGGAAGTCGAACAGCATCAGGCTGAAGCGCGCCGGGCGACCCTTGCGAGAGAGCGCCTTGCGCGCCGCCGACACCTTCCGGGTGAGCTGAGGCTCCTCGCGATGGCAGCCGGTACAGGCCACCGCGAGGTGACCGCCCTCCAGCGGATATTTCGTCTTCGCGTGCTCCTCGATGCCGAAGCGCGCGGGAGAGAAGCCCTCCACGGTGTGACACTGCTCGCATGCCGGCCCCCGGCCGCCGGTGCTGGCGAGCTGCCCCAGGTGCGCGTCCACGTGGCACGACTCGCAACTGGCAAAGGCGAGCCCCTTGAAGCGCGCACGCTGCCCGGGGAAGGGGCCATGGCAGCTCTTGCAAGGCACCTCCTGATGGAGCCCGCTCAGGGGGAAGCGCGTCTTGTCGTGGAACGCGCTCCCCTTCTGCGCGTTGCGGATCTGATGCCAGCTCTCCACGGTGTGGCAGCTCTCGCAGCGCTCGCCGAAGCGGCTCTGGTGCGGGTCCTCGTGGCAATCCAGACAGCTTGCGTGGGGCATCTTCTCGAAACGAACGAAGGTGGCCGAGCGCGGCGCGGGGAAGGTGCCCGGAGCCTGGGTATCCGTCTGCGTCGCGGAGTGGCACTTCGTACAACCCACCTTGCGGTGCGCACCCGCCAGGGCGAAGTCCGTCTTCGCATGATCGAAGCCGGTGGCGGGCTTCCAGTCCCTGGGGGTGTGGCACCGCTCGCAGCGGGCGCCGAGCTGCCCGCGATGCTCGTCGAAGTGGCAGGCCTCGCACCCGGTGGAGAGCCCCAGGAACGACTTGCGCCCGGGCTGCTTCTTCAGCAGGGCGCGCAGCGTCTCGTCCTCGATGAGCTGGGGCTGGTGGCACTGCTCGCAACCGGTCCGGGCGTGCTGGCCCTCCAGCGGGAAGCCCGTCCGGGCCCCGTGGTTGAAGCCGCGCTGCTTCTTCGGTCCCCAGTCCACCAAGGCATACGCACGGCCCTGGTGCTCGCGGTGACAGGACTCGCAGGTGCGCTGGGCCTGGGGAATGCGGCCGTGGAAGCCCTGGCCCTCGCGGATGCCGCGGGCGAGCTCCGAGTGGCAGGACAGGCAGCTCGCCTGGGAGAGCTTCTGCCCGGCCTCGTGGCACTTCGTGCAGTTGGACAGGCCCTCCAACGAGGCGTGAGGGCGCGAGAGCTCGCCCGGCGAGAAGAAGTCCGTGGCGCGGGCCGTGGAGGCACCCAGCACCAGCAGGGTGGCGGCGAGCACCGCGGGTAGAGCGGTTCGCGAGAGCCGGGGCGGAACACTCACCACAGGATCCACCCATAGCCGAGGTACAGCGAGATGCCGATATGCGCGGTGAGGATGATCACCAGGAAGCTGGCGAGCACGGCGTGGAAGACGCGCCAGCCGCCGAGCAGTCGCTTGAGGCTGGCGTAGAAGCCCACCTGGGTGCGCAGACGCAGCAAGCGGAAGAAGTCCTCTCGGAAGGAGTGGTAGTCCTCGGAGGAGGGGAACATTCGCCGCACCTGGGTGATGCGCATGCGGACGGAGAGGGACTCGAAGGGCATGCGCAGGAAGAGCACGGGAAGCCACACGCGAGACGCGGGTGCGGTGGCCAGGGCCAGCACGGCGCGTACCGCCCCCGGATCCGACACCTGATCGAGCGTGGGCTCCAGACGGTGCTTGAGCCGCTCGAAGCGTCCGACCACATCGGAGTACTCGAGCGCGCGACCGTCCTGGGTGGGCACGAGCCCGTAGACGAAGCGGCCGATGATGCCGGTGAGCACCACCACGAGCAGCGAGCCCGCCGTGGTGGTGGCCAGCAGGTTGTTGGACTGGAAGGCCGCGTGGAAGGCGATGACCAGCGGGCTCATGAAACCCACGAACTGGTGGAAGATGAGCCAGCGGCGAATGGAGGAGAGCCCCTTGAGCAGGCTCCAGCGCTTGCGCACGGCATAGAGGAAGTTGGAGAGCATGAACAGCGTGGCCACGATGCCCACGCCATGTCCCCACACGCCCGCCGGCCGCAGCGCCGTGTGCAGAGGGGAATCCAGCCGCTCCGGCTTCGGCAGCAGGTAGTACTCCCAGCCCACCACCGTCAGGCCCGCGACGATGAGCGCGCCCAGAGTGAAGAGCGAGAAGGCCAGGCGCCGGTTCTTCCTCTCCGCGGCGTCGTCCTTCGCGCTCCCTCGGCGCACGCGCGGCCGGCCCGCGGACTCTCCGAGAGCCTCGCCGTGATAGCGCCTCAGCCCCACACCCATCTTCTTGAGGAAGTCCAGCGGCAGCTCGCCACCCGCACAGACGATGACGAAGTCGTTGGGCAGCTCCATCCCCTGCCCTTCCAGCTCGAGCCTCCCCTCCTGGGGACGGATCTCCCTCACCTGGGACTTCATCAGCAGGGTGATGCGACCCCGCTCCGCCAGCTCATGCACCTTCTTGCGATTGGCGTCGCGGCACTTGCCGAAGGCCTCGCCCCGGTAGGACAGTGCCACTTCGGCGTCCGTCTCCCCGGCGAGCTGAATGGCCGCCTCGAGCGCCGCGTCACCGCCTCCCACCACCAGCACCCGGCAGCCCTCGTATTGCACCGGATCGATCAGCCGGTAGCTCACCTTGGGCAACTCCTCGCCCGGCGCGCCCAGCTTCCGCGGCGTGCCACGCCGCCCGGTGGCCAGTACCACCTTGCGCGCCCGCACCGGCCCCTGGCTCGTCTCCAGCGTGAAGGCGCCGTCCTGGCCTTGGATCCCCAGGACCTGGGTGCGCTCCTCCACGTGGATCTCCGCCCGGGTGATAGCCTTCTGCCAGGCGGCCAGCAGCTCCTCCTTGGAGATGAGCCGCTTGCCAATCTTCCCGATGAGCGGCAGCTCCACGGGCTCCGTCATCACGAGCTTATGGCGCGGGTAGTTGGCCACGGTGCCACCCGCCGTCTCCTGATCCAGCACGCGAAAGGACAGGTCCGCCGCGCGGCACCCGAGTGCCGTGGCCAGTCCCGCCGGGCCCGCGCCGACAACGGCCACATCCACCACGCCCGGCTCCCGCCGCCGATCCAGCACCTTCGCGAAGCGCTCCGACACCTGCCGTCCCTGGACGGTGGCGTTGCGAATGAGCCCCATGCCACCCAGCTCCCCCACCACGTGGACACCCGGCCGGCTGGACTCGAAGAACTCGTCCACCTCCGGCAGGTCCACCCCGCGCTCGCTGGTACCGAACACCAGTTTGATGGCACCCACGGGGCACTCGGCGGCGCAGCGCCCATGGCCGATGCAGTGGCTTGGCTCCACCAGCTTCGCAACGCCATCCACGATGCCGAGGATGTCTCCCTCGGGACAAGCCTTCAGGCACGAGAGGCTGCCGATGCAGATGTCTGGATCGATGACTGGGTGCAGCGAGGGCGGAATGTGCTGCCCCTTCTTCACCGTGAGCGCCCAGGCAGCGGTGTCCCTCGCCTGCCTGCGCTGCCTCATCACGAGCATCACCGCGCCCGCGCAGCCCAGGATCGCGGCGGTCCCTACGGTGGCCAACAAGGTCGAGACGTCCATCTTTCCTCGTCTGGACGTCGACCCCCGGGCCGCGCTGTCCGCCACCTATATTAGGAATTCCTTCTCCTGTCGTGCAATCAACCGTTGCGTATTGAATCCATTCGCCGGCTTGAAGGATTCACCGCCCGCTCAGCGACTCCTTCTCCATGAGCAGATAGGTGTTGTACGCGTTCACCCGGTTCGCAGCCTCGAAGGCGGGGTAGCTGGAGAAGCGGCTCCAGTCGGTGCGCGAATACACCTCGTCGAAGGGGACGAAG
>QKJM01000191.1 GCA_003249315.1 Archangium sp. | reverse complement strand
AGAAGTGGGTGTTCCCCGGACTGGAGGAGGAGACGAAGCGGCGCACCGTCATCCCCGCGAACAGAGACCTGCTGGAGATGCTCGAGGCCTGCGTCCATGCCTGGCGGCACCGGGTGGCCTTCCGCATGGTGCAGGACGAGCGGGAGGAGCGCTTCACCTACGGCGAGGTACACCGCTACGCGGGCCGCGTGGGCAGCTTCCTCATGAAGGAGGGGGTACAGCACAAGGATCGGGTGATGCTGCTCTCGGAGAACCGGCCCCAGTGGCCCATCTCCTACTTCGGCATCCTCCGCGCGGGCGCCACCGTGGTGCCGATGGACCCCGGCCTGAGCGAAGCGGAGATCGTCAACATCGCCCGCCGCTCGGAGGCGAAGATGTGCCTGGTGTCCGAGCAGGTGCTGGAGGACTGCCCGGATCTGCAGGCGGCATTCGCCAGGGCGGGCCTGTCCACGCGCGTGGCCACGCTGGCCGAGGCGCTGAGCGGGGACGCCTCGCATCCGGATGGCATCGGCCCGGTGCGCCGCACGGCCGCCGCGGACGACGTGGCCAGCCTCATCTTCACCTCGGGCACCACCGGCACGCCCAAGGGCGTGATGCTCACCCACCGCAACTTCGCCTCTCTCATCGCGAAGCTGGCGGGCGCCTTCGACATCGGCGTGGGTGACGGCGTCCTCTCCGTGCTCCCCCTGCATCACACCTTCGAGTTCTCCGCCGGCCTCCTCACCCCCTTCTCTCGCGGCGCCGAAATCTCCTACATCGACGAGCTCACCACGGATCGGCTGGGCGAGGTGTTCGAGACGGGCCGGGTGACGGCGATGATCGGCGTGCCGGCGTTGTGGCAGCTCCTGCACCGCAAGGTGACGCAGGAGATGGCCAGCAAGCCGCCGGTGGTGGAGGAGCTGCTCAAGACGCTGATGGCGGCGCACGGCGAACTGCGCAACCGCAGCAACGTCAACCTGGGCAAGCTCCTCTTCTGGCCGGTACACCGCAAGTTCGGCGGGAAGGTGCGGTTCCTGGTGTCGGGCGGCTCGGCGCTGCCGGACGAGGTCCACAAGGCCTTCCACGAGATGGGCTTCAACATCGTGGAGGGCTACGGCCTCACCGAGGCGGCCCCGGTGCTCACGGTGAGCGAGACGCGCACCAACAAGCGCCAGGCGGGCACGGTGGGCAAGGCGCTTCCGGGCGTCGAGCTGAAGATTCTGGACCCGGACAACGAGGGCATCGGCGAGGTGCTCGCGCGCGGCCCCAACGTCATGGCGGGCTACTTCGGGGACAAGGAGTCCACGGACGCCGTCCTCAAGGATGGCTGGCTGTACACGGGTGACCTGGGCCGCCTGGACGCCGAGGGCCGGCTGTACCTGGTGGGCCGCAAGAAGGACGTCATCATCGACGCCAACGGGAAGAACGTGTACCCGGACGAGCTCGAGGAGGCGTTCGACCACCACCCGCATATCAAGGAGCTGTCCATCGTCGGCCTGCCGGACGAGGGAGGCGGGGAGAAGGTGGCCTGCCTCTGCGTACCGGACTACCAGGACCGGCCGCGCGAGGAGGTGCGGCGCGAGCTGGAGGAGCACTTCCGCAAGACGGGCATGGAGCAGCCCTTCTACCGCCGCATCAAGGTGCTGCGCTTCTGGGACGGCGAGCTGCCGCGCACCTCCACCCGCAAGGTGAAGCGCAAGCTGGTGGTGGAGGAGCTCAAGCGCCTGGAGCGCATGGCCTCCAGCGGCGAGAAGGTGCGCGAGAAGGTGCAGCACGGCACCGGAGGGGTGGCCGAGTGGCTCTATCCCCTCATCGCCGACGTGGTGAACCGGCCGCTCTCGGACATACGCCCCGACGCCCAGCTCGTGGGAGACCTGGGCTTCGACTCGCTGATGCTCACCGAGCTGAGCGTGGCGCTGGAGCAGGCCGGCTTGCCGCTGCCCGCGGTGAACGACCTGACGCACGTGCAGACGGTGGAGGACCTGCGCAAGCTGGTGCTGTCCAGCGGGCGCCGGCCCGCGAAGGAGACGCGCGCCCGGGAGATCTCCCGCGAGGTGGAGGAGACCGAGGAGCTGGAGATTCCGGTGCCGGAGCCGGTGGTCTCCCTGGGCCGGCAGCTCGTGCGCTTCGGCCAGCAGGTGCTCTTCGGCGGCGTGTTCCAGGTGAAGGTGACGGGCAGGCCCTTCATCCCGCAGAACCGCAACTGCCTGGTCATCGCCAACCACGCGAGCCATCTGGACATGGGGCTCATCAAGGTGGTGCTCGGCGAGCAGGGGCAGCGGCTCACCACGCTCGCCGCCAGGGACTACTTCTTCGACACGCCGCTCAAGCGCGCGTACTTCGAGAACTTCACGGACCTCATCCCCATGGACAGGCACGGCTCGCTGCGCGAGTCGCTGCGGATGGCGGGCGCGGCCCTGCAGCAGGGCTTCAACCTGCTCATCTTCCCCGAGGGTACGCGCTCGGTGACGGGCGAGCTGCTGGAGTTCAAGCCCACCCTGGGCTATCTGGCCCTCACCTACGGGGTGGACGTGCTGCCCCTGTACTTGAAGGGCACCTACGAGGCGCTGCCCAAGGGCACCATGTTCCCCAAGTCTCGCGAGCTGGAGGCGCGCGTGGGTCCTGCGCTCACCTACGAGATGCTGCGGGCGAAGACGCAGGGCATGGCGCGCTCGGAGAGCTACCGCTACGCCACGCACCTGGCGGAGGACGCGGTCCGGGCGCTGAGCGCCGGCAGGGTGCTCAGCTTCGATGAAGCGGCGACGGTGGAGAGTCAGCG